>JAJZMW010000025.1 GCA_021848165.1 Thermoplasmata archaeon | reverse complement strand
CGCGAAGAGCCCGCGCCGAGGCCCCCCGCGTGATCGACCCCGCCGCGTTCGTCGCGCAGTCGATCGAGCGGCTTCGCCGCGAGGTGCCGGGCCGGGCGATCGTCGCCGCCTCGGGCGGGATCGATTCCACCGTCGCCGCGCGCCTCGTCGCGGACGCCCTCGGCGACCGGGCGCGGTCGATCTTCGTCGACACCGGCCTGTTGCGCGCGGGCGAGGTCGAGGCGGTCCGCGAGCTGTTCGCGGCGAGCCGGGTCCCGTTCGAGGTCGTCGACGCGCGGGACCGGTTCTTCGGAGCCCTCGAGGGGGTGACCGATCCGGAGGAGAAGCGCAAGCGGATCGGCCACGCCTTCATCCGCCTCTTCGAGCACGAGGCGGCGCGGTTCCAGACCGACCGGCTCGTCCAGGGGACGATCGCCCCCGACTGGATCGAGAGCGGAGGATCGACCCGGGAGACCATCAAGAGCCACCACAACGTCGGCGGGATCCCCGCCGACAGCCGCCTCGTCCTGGTCGAGCCGCTCCGGGACCTCTACAAGGACGAGGTCCGGGCGGTCGCCGCGGCGCTCGGGATCCCGAAGCCCGAGCGCCAGCCGTTCCCCGGCCCGGGCCTCGCGGTCCGGGTGGTCGGCGAGGTCGCGCCCGAACGGGTCGAGCGGGCCCGCGTCGCGAACCGGATCGTCGAGGAGGAGATCGACCGGGCGATCGCCGCCCGCGAGATCGAGCGGCCCTGGCAATATTTCGCGGTCCTCCTTCCCGTCCGCTCCGTCGGCGTTCTCGGCGACAACCGCGTCCACGGGGAGGTCGTCAGCGTCCGGGTCGTCGCGTCGATCGACGCGATGACGGCCCGATCGGTCGTCCTGCCCCCCGAGCTCGCCCGGCGCGTCGCCGAGCGGATCACGCGGGAGCTCGCGGGCCAGGTCGTCCGGGTCCTCTACGATCTCACCGACAAGCCGCCGGCGACGATCGAGTGGGAATAGGCCGGGGGCCGGCGCCTACAGGAGGCGCACCGCTTCGAGGTTGAACGGCGCGCGCGTTTCGAGGTTGAAGCGCTTGTGCAGGCTCGACGCGAGGTCGACCGCGTTCGCCTCGTCGCCGTGGTTGACGAGGATGCGCTGGGGGCGGGGATCGACCGAGGCGACGTAGTTCATCAGCTGGGCGCGGTCGGAGTGGCCGCTGAACCCTTCGATCGTCGCCATCTCGAAGCGGACCGGGATCGGGACCTGCCGCGGCCCGTCCATGAACGTCGTCTCGCTCACCCCGCGCTGGAGGCGGCGGCCGAACGTCCCGTCGGCCTGGTAGCCGACGAACACGAGCGCGTTGTCGGGGATCCCCGCCCACGATCGGAAGTACTCCATCACCGGCCCGCCGCTCATCATCCCGGAGGTCGCGAGGACGATGCACGGTTCCTTCGAGTCGATGACGTTCGAGCGCATGGTCGAGGAGTCGACGCGGTGGAAGATGTCGGAGAGGAACGGGTTGTCCCCCTGCTGGAAGATCTGCGTGCGCAATTGGCTGTTGAGATACTCGGGGTAGGCGGTGTGGATCGCCGTCGCCTCGAAGATCATCCCGTCGAGGTAGACGGGCACGCGCGGGATCTTCCCCTCCCGCATCTTGTCCTCGAGGACGAGCATGACCTCCTGCGAGCGGCCGACGGCGAAGACCGGGATCAGGAGCTTCCCGCGGCGCCCGAGGACCTTGTTGGCGAGCGCGACGAGCGACTCCGTCGCCTCGGCGCGGCTCGGCTGGAAGTCGCGGAAGCCGCCGTACGTCGACTCGATCACGAGCGCCTCGAGACGGGGGAAGCGGTTCGCCGTCGGGTTGAAGAGCCAGGTCCGCTCGAACTTCATGTCCCCGGTGTAGGCGAGGTTGTAGTCGCCGTCGCCGAGATGGAAGTGGCAGACCGACGAGCCGAGGATGTGCCCCGCGTTGTGGAGCGTGAGGCGGACGTCCGGCGCGATGTCGGTCGTCTCCCCCCACCGCAGCGGGATCGTCCGCGCCACCAGGTCGCGCACGTGCGAGGAGTCGTAGAGCCCTTTGCGCGCTTCGGCGTTCACGACCTTGATCGCGTCGAGCAGCATCAGCGTCATCAGGTCGCGCGTGGGGGCCGTGCAGTAGATCGGCCCCTTGTAGCCGTACTTCAGCAGCACGGGGACGAGCCCGCAGTGGTCGAGGTGGGCGTGCGTCACGACGACCGCGTCCAGCGAGTCGAGCGGGAGCAGCTCGGGCGCGCTGAAGTACGGCGTCCGCTCCGAGCCCGGGTCGAGCCCGCAGTCGATGAGGATCTTCGAGTTCTGGGTCGAGAGCAGGCTGGAGGCCCGTCCGACCTCCCGGTAGCCGCCGAGGGCGGTCGAGCGGCCCCAGATCTTCTCGGGGAGACGCTCCCGAGCGATGCGGACGCCGACCTTGCGCAGGAACGAACGCCGCTCGTCGAACACGTTGCGCAGATGGACGCGGACCTCCTCGACCGTCTTCGACGGGATCGGCGGGGTTCGCACGACCGTCGGGACCCAGCCGATGCGTCGCTTGAGATCGTTGAGGACCGAGCCGGCCCGGCCGATGACGACCCCCGGGTTCGCGGCCTCGATCGTCACCTCGCCGGTCTCGGGTTCGAAGAAGAGCTGGTTGATCTCCGCCTCGGGAGGGATCGTCTCCCGGACGATCTTCTCGGCCTCCTTCGGGTCGATCAAGCTCTCGGGATCGGAGCGGACGAGGACCCGCCGGTGGAGCCGCTGCGCGACCTGGCGGAGGAGGTCCCCTCCGCCGAGGAAGGCGTCGAGCTGCTTTGTGTACAGGACGACGTGCGGGCCCTCCAGCTCGACGTCGGTGACCTCGATCGCCTCGGGGAGTACCTCGCGGAGGGCTTCCCGGGTCTGTGAAATCAGACTGTCGTAACTCATTCGATTCGGAAGAGGTTGGACGGAAGGGGTTGGCCGCGACCGGCCCTGCCCGGCTTACGGGAGGGGCGGAGGCAACGGAATCTTGAGAGCCTTCAGGCGCTTATTAATTTCGTCCTCGGTCAGTTCGCGGTATTCCTTCGGCGTGATCGTGTGGACGAGGTAGCCGTCGCCGCTGTAGGCGTCGCGGCGCATGGCGACCGTCAATCCCCGCAGGGCGACGTCCACGCCATCGCTGACGGAGAGGTCGCGGGAGTACGCCTCCTCGAGGACCCCGTAGGCGGTCGTCGAGCCGCTGCCGACCGAGACGAACCGGTCCTCGATCGAGCCTCCGATCGGGTCGATCGAGTAGATGTGGCCGCCCTTCGCGTCGACCCCACCGAGGATCAGCCAGGCGTAGAACGGGTACATGCGGTTCCCCGAGAGGATGTTGGAGAGGAGCGTGGAGGCGCCCTCCGCCGTGATCGGCGCGTTGCGACGCAAGCGGTAGAGGGAGACCTCCGCCTTCAGATAGCGCGTGAGCGTTTGCGCGTCCCCGACCGACCCCGCGATCGTGACGCCGATGTTGGAGTCGATCCGGAACAGCTTGAACGTCTGCTTGTTCGCGATGAGGTTCCCGGCGGTCGCGCGGCGCTCGGAGGCGAGGACCACGCCGTCCTTCGCCACCAGGCCGATCGTCGTCGTGCCCTTCAGGAACCGCTCTTCGTCCGCCGGGGTGATGAGATTCGTCATGACCGGATCCGCCTCGAAGACTCCGAGCGAGCGGACGGAGGGGTGCGTATATAACGGCTCACGAGAACGTTACGGTCTCTTCACCGACAAACGAGGGCGCACGCGCTCCGACGCCGGGTCCGGCGCGTCGGCGGGCGACAGTCCTTAATCCTCCCGAGAGTACCGCCCGCCGATCCGGATGCGTCGGCACGAGGTCGTGGTGGTCGGCGCCGGTCTCGCCGGGCAGCGCGCGGCCCTCGCCGCGGTCGAGGCCGGTCGCGACGTGGCGGTCGTTTCGAAGCTCCACCCGCTGCGGAGCCACTCGGGCGCCGCCCAGGGCGGCATCAACGCGGCGGTCGGCGCCGAGGATTCCGTCGACACCCACATCTACGACACGGTCAAAGGCTCCGACTACCTCGGCGACCAGGACGCGATCGAGTTCTTCTGCCGGGAGGCCGGACCGACCGTCGTCGAGATGGAGCATTTCGGCACCATCTTCAGCCGGTCGCCCGACGGCTCGCTCGCGCGGCGGCCGTTCGGCGGCGCCGGGTTCCCGCGGACGATCTACGCCGCCGATCGGACGGGCCTCGCGCTCCTGCAGGCGATCTGGGAGCGACTCGGCACCGAGTCGAGCCGGTTCACGCTCTACCAGGAATGGGACCTGACGCGCGTCGTCGTGCGCGACGGGGCGGTCCAGGGGATCGTGGCGTTCGACCGCGCCACCGGGGCGTTCGAGGGGATCGCCGCTCCGTCCGTCGTCCTCGCCACCGGGCCGAGCGGACGGATCTACGCGCGGACGACCAACGCCCACAGCTGCACGGGCGACGGCGTCGCCGCCGCCTACGAGGCCGGGGCCCTGCTGAAGGACATGGAGTTCGTCCAGTTCCACCCGACCGCGCTTCCCGACTCCGGCATCCTGATCACGGAAGGGGCCCGCGGCGAGGGAGGGATCCTCAAGAACTCCCTGGGCGAGCGGTTCATGGCCCGCTACGCCCCGCACGTCCTCGATCTCGCCTCGCGCGATGTCGTCTCGCGCGCCATCGCGACCGAGGTCGCGGAAGGACGCGGGTTCCCGGGCGGATTCGCGCACCTCGAGCTGATGCACCTCGGCCGGGAGAAGATCGAGAGCCGCCTCCAGGAGATCTGCGACTTCTCGCGCCACTTCGCCGGGATCGATCCGGTCACCGAGCCGATCCCCGTCTACCCCGCCCAACACTACATGATGGGAGGGATCGGGACGAACGCGACGGGGGCGACGAGCGTCCGCGGGCTCTTCGCGGCGGGGGAGGCGGCCTGCGTGTCGATCCACGGCGCCAACCGGCTTGGCGGGAACTCGTTGCTCGAGACCCTCGTCTTCGGCAAGCAGGCCGGGATCGCCGCGGCCGAGCACGCCGCCCGATCCTCGACCCGGCCCGAGATCGCCGCCGCCGATGTCGACGCCTCGCAGGGGCCGATCCGAGCGATGATGGCCCGGAAGGACGGGGAGGATCCGGCCGCCCTGCGCGCCGAGATGCAGGCGACGATGGAGCGGTACGTGGGGATCTACCGGACGGAGGCGGACCTCCTCGAAGGGATCCGTCGGGTGCGCGCCTTGCGCCAGCGCTACGAGAACGTCCGGATCGTCGACCGCTCGTCGGTCTACAACCTCAATCTCACCGACGCGCTCGAGGTGGGCCACATGCTCGAGCTCGCGGAGGTCATCGTCGTGGGGGCGTACGCCCGGACGGAGAGCCGCGGCGCGCACTCCCGCACCGATTACCCGAAGCGGGACGACGCCCACTGGATGAAGCACACGCTCGCGCGCCGGAGCGACCGCGGTCCCGAACTCTCCTATAGCCCGGTCGCCTACACCCGTTGGGAGCCGAAGGAGCGCGTGTACTGATGGCGGCGAAGACGATCTCCGCTCCCATCGAGGTCTATCGGTACGATCCGTCGCGCGATCGCGCTCCGCGCTACGACCGGTTCACGCTCGAGGTCGAGCCCCACACCCCGGTGCTGACCGCCCTCCTCTCGATCCGGAACCAGCAGGATCCGTCGCTCACGCTCCGCTACTCCTGTCGCAGCGCGATCTGCGGATCGTGCGCGATGCAGATCAACTCGAAGAGCCGGCTCGCCTGCCAGACGCCGATCGGCCCCGAGATCGAGCGGCACGGCCGCCTGGTCGTGGAACCGATGCGCAATCAGGCGGTCCTCCGCGACCTCGTCGTCGATCAGTCGTCGTTCTGGCAGAACTATCGCAAGATCGAGCCGTACCTCAAGCTCGACCCGCGCCAGCCGATGCCCGAGGGAACGCCGAACCCGATGACCCCCGCGGAGGTCGACCGGTTCCACGAGACCCCGCGGTGCATCGCCTGCGCGGCGTGCTACTCCGCCTGCCCGGCGGTGGAGAGCGATCCGGCGTTCCCCGGGCCGATGGCGCTCGCCAAGCTCTACCGCTTCGTCGTCGATCCCCGGGACCGCGCGACGCAGGACCGGCTCGTCCGCATCCAGACGGAGGGCCTCTGGCTGTGCCTGCGATGCCATTTGTGCACGGAAGCGTGCCCGAAGGACGTGCAGCCGTCCGAGCGGATCCGCGACCTCAAGGAGCTCGCGATCGCCGCGCAAGGGGGCACCGAGCGCGGCTCCCGGCACGCGATCGGCTTCAAGGAGAACATCCGCGAGCGGGGGCTCCTGCAGGAGATGAAGCTCGTCCGGCAGACCGACGGCCTCGCGGGGCTCGCCGGGCAGCTCGGCCAGGGTCTTCGGATCTGGCGGAAGAAGCCCGAGACGACGAAGCGACCGCCCGCCATCGAGGACCTCGCCCAGGTCGAGACGCTCTACCGCGAGCTCGACGATCCCACGGAAGGACACCGATGAAGATCGCCTACTACCCCGGCTGCGTCGCGCAGGAGTCCGGCCGCGAGCTCGACATGGCGACCCGGTGGGTCGCGAAGGCGCTCGGGATCGAGCTCGTGTCGTTCCCCAGCTTCTCCTGCTGCGGCTCCGGGTTCGTCGACGAGGCGAACCTGACGCTCAACGTGGCGATCAACGCGCGCAACCTCGCCATCGCCGAGCGGGCGGGGCTCGACCTCCTCACGATCTGTTCGACGTGCCAGGGGATGCTCACGCTCGCGAACCGCAAGCTGGACGAGCCGTCCGTTCGCGCCCGCGTCGATCCCGCCCTCGCGAAGATCGGCGTCTCCTACCGCGGCTCGGTGAAGGTGAAGCACCTCCTCGAGGTCCTCACCCACGACATCGGGCTCGACGCGATCCGCGCGAAGGTCCGGCGTCCGCTGCGGGGGATGAAGGTCGGGGCGTTCTACGGATGCCACCTCCTCCGGCCGTCGGCCGAGCTCGCGTCGGAGAGCGGGGAGGAGCCGCACGCCTTCGAGGACCTCCTCGCGGCGATCGGCGCCGACCCCGTGATGTACCGCGGCCGCGTCATGTGCTGCGGATTCCCGATCCTCTTCGTCAAGCCCGAGACGGCGAACCGGATCGCGGGCCGCCAGATCGCCGACGCGAAGGACCACGGCGCCCACGCCATGGCGACGCCGTGCCCGCTCTGCCACATCTCGCTCGATTCGTTCCAGAACAAGGCGGAGGCGGCGGTGGGCCGGGAGCTCGCGATGCCGGTCTTCCACCTTCCCCAGCTCGTGGGCCTCGCCCTCGGGGCGTCGCCGGAGGAGCTCGGCCTCCCCCGCCACCTCGTTCCGGTCGACCCCGCCCTCGCGGCGATCGGGCGACCGGCCTCGTCGGTCCCGTCCCGCTAGCGCATACCAACCGAGAGCGGAAAGCCTTCGACCCGGCTCGGCGGGTTCGTGGCGGCTGGCGACGATCGCCCGAGCTCGAACCTCCTCCGGGCCGTGACGGGGCCCTGGCGCGAGCCGCCGGGGGAGGATCTGAGCCGGATCCTCGCGCTCACCGACGGCGTCTTCGCTTTCGCGATGACGCTCCTGGTCGTCAACTTGACCGGGCTCGCGTTCCTCTCTTGCGGCACCCCGGGGAACCCGGCGTCCTGCACCGAGGCGTATCTCCTCCAGAACCTCGGGCAGAGCGCGACGTTCTTCGTCGGGTACGCCACGGTCTTCTTCGTGACGGCGTTCTATTGGACCCATCACCACCGAGCGTTCCGGTACATCGAGCGGTACGACGCGCTGCTCCTCTGGACCAACATCGTCTTCCTCCTGTTCATCGCCGTCCAGCCGTTCGTCCTCGAGGTGTTCAACCGGTTCAGCGAGACGACCGCCGGCGTGACGCTCTTCGCGTCGACCTCCGCGCTGCTCGGTCTCTTGCTCGGGGCGATGTGGTGGCACGCGACGGGGTCGGGCGCCCTGGTCGATCCGAAGCTCCCGGCCTCGGTCCGCACCTACTTCCGTCGGCGGGGATTCCTCATCCCCGGGATCTTCCTCGCGACGATCCCGATCGGCTTCGTCTCGCCCTCGATCGCGAGCTACCTGTGGCTCGCGATCTTCCCGGCGGGCGTGCTCATCCGGCGCTACGGGGTGGCGTAGCCTCGGCGTCGCCCGCCGCGGGACGCGCGACGACCAGGTGGAGCCGGTCGCACATCGACCGGAAGTACCCGGGCCCCTGCGGGCCGTAATCGCGGCCGAGCCGCTCCGCCATCTCCGCCTCGCTCGTCCGGGGATCGAACGACGGCGTGAACATGCAGCCGAAGACGACGAACCGCTGCCCCTCGAGCTCGAAGCGGTCGGTCTCGGGGGCGTCGCAGAAGGGGCAGCGCAGCACGCCCCGTCGATCCCACGACGCGGGATATCCTTGGCGTCGAGCGACGTCGATCATTCGGGGGGAGCGGACTCCTCGATCGTCCACTCGCGGTATCCCCGCCGGGAGGAGAGACGGCGTCGGATCGCCGGAAGCCCGTCCCACGCCACGTCCGGGGGGAGCTCCCCCGCGTCGACCGCATCGAGGTAGCGCGCGAGGAGGGTCCGTTCGGCGGTCGGTTCTCGAGGGAAGGGAGGGGGCGTGGCCTCCCGCAGGACATCGACCCCGTCGGGGCGGACGT
>JAJZMW010000018.1 GCA_021848165.1 Thermoplasmata archaeon | reverse complement strand
GGACGGCGGCCCCCCGCGGACCGCTCGCGGTGGTCCCGGGCGCGCTCCGTCCGAACGAGGGCGCGGGGGGGACCGACCTCGTGCGCGCGGCGAGCCCGACGGAGGGCCGGGTCGCTCTCGAGCGACTCCCGCCCCTGCCGCTCGAGGAGGAGCGTTCGTTCGCGTTCGATGTCGCCCGACGTGCCCTGGCGCGCGCCCTCGCGCAGCCGGACGAGCGCGTCGCGACGCTCGCCCGCGAGGAGGAGCGGATCGAGCGGGCCCTGGTCCGCGAAGGGAACGCGCAACGCGAGCTCGCGGAGGGCGCGGAAGAGACCGTCGCCGAGTACCTCCGCGGGGCGGCGCGGTTCCTGGACGAGGTCGAGCGCCATCACGCGGAGGTCGAGGGCCGCCTGGCCCGGACGGTGCGAGCGCACGCCCCGAACCTCTCGGCGGTGCTCGGCGAGAAGGTCGCCGCTCGCCTCATCGCTCTCGCCGGCTCGCTGCGGGCGCTCGCCCAGATGCCCGCGTCCCGGCTGCAGCTCCTCGGGGCGCGGCGTCGCCCGTCGCACGGTCGCGGACCCCGGTTCGGCGCGATCTATCGGGCCGCCCGCATGGACGAGGTCCCCCTGGAACGGCAGGGGGCGTACGCGCGCACCGTGGCGTCGTTGGCGGTCATCGCCGCCCGGCTCGATCTCGCGGGTCGGCCGGGGGAGAGCGCGCGGGAACTGCTCGCGCGACGGGATCGTCGGATCCGCGATCTTCGCGCGGGCGGAGGCCGACGGTGACGCCCTCGGTCCGGCACCGAGGCGACCGCGAGCCGCGCCTGTGGGAGGAGCGCCGCGGGGATCGCACCGTCCGGTGGACGCGGACGCCGGGCCGCCTCCCCGCCGTCTACGGCGAGCGGTGGATCGAGCGCGGCGGCGTCCTCTGGCGGCAGTGGGAGCCGACCCGGAGCAAGCTCGCGGCGGCGATCGAGGTCGGCTGGGCCGGGGACCTCCCGGCCCCGGGCGATCGGTGGCTCTACCTCGGTGCGGCGAGCGGCACGACCGCCTCCCACGTCGCGGACCTGGTCGGCCCGGCGGGCCGGGTCTACGCGGTCGAGCGGAGCCCGCGGCCGTTCCGCCGCCTCCTCGGCTGGGCCGAGCGATGGCCCAACGTGCTTCCGATCCTGGCGGACGCGCGCGAGCCGTCCCGCTTCGCGATGCAGGTGCCGATGGTCGACGGGCTCTACGTCGACATCGCCCAACCGGATCAGGTCCGCCTCGCCCTGGAGAACGCGCGCGCCCGGCTGCGGCCGGGAGGGGCGCTCTTGCTGGCCCTCAAGACGGCGAGCATGGGCCGGGAGGCCGGCCCCGCGGACCATCTCGCCCAGGCCTCCGAGTACCTCGCGCGCTGGATCGACCTCGAGGAGAGCGTGCGTCTGTCGCCGTTCCACCGGGGCCATTATTTCCTCGGCGGGCGCGCGCGGGAGGAGCTCGGGCGCCTTCCCGACGAGGCGCTTACGTGGGTGCCCGCGAGCCTCGCGCCACGACCACCGTCACGACGTCCTCGTCCCGCAGGACGTGGTCCCGACCGACGGTCTGACCGGGGAACCGGGCGCTGGCGCCCCAGACCTGGGCGGCCCGGAACGACCGGCGAAGATCGACCGGGAGCCGGTCGAGAAGATCGGCCACGGTCGACCCGTCGCGCAGGATGACGGGCTCGTCGCGGTCGGGGGGGCGACCGGGCGGCTTGACGTAGACCCGGAGGAATCGCAGCGCGCGCCCGATGCCGTCGATCAACTCTTCGATCTCCTCGCCGGTCTTCGCCGACACGAACCACGGCACGAACGGCGGCATCTCGGCGGCGAGCTTGCGGCGCTCGGCGGGGCCGAGGAGCTCGCTCTTGTTGACCGCGAGGATCGCGGGGATGTAGACCCGGTTGCCCGCGAGCGCGTCGATCATCTGCTCGGCGGTGGCGTCCTCGCGGAAGACGATCGAACCGTTGTGCATCCCGAACTCGCGCGCGATGTCGGTTCCCAGGCCGCCCGCGAGGTGCGTCAAGCGGACCGTGCTCGAGATCGTCAACCCCCCCCGCTCGGACGGGGTCACGACGATCTTCGGGGGGCGGCCGTTCAGCCGGACCCCGCTCCCCTCGAGCTCCTGCACCAGTCCTCGCAGGTTCGTGTGATCGGGATCGATCAGGAAGAGGACGAGGTCGACCGAGCGGACCACGCTGAGGACCTCGCGCCCGCGCCCCCGACCGCGCGCGGCGCCGGGGACGAGACCGGGCATGTCGAGGATCTGGATGGAGGCGCCGCGCCAGCGGAGCATGCCCGGAATGATCGAGACGGTGGTGAAGTCGTAGGCCCCGGTCGCGCTCTCCGCGGCGGTCATCCGGGTGAGCAGCGTAGACTTTCCGACCGACGGGTACCCGACCAAGCCGACCGTCGCGTGCCCGCTCTTGCGGACCGCGTAACCGACGGCGCCACCGCGGCCCTTCGCCCGCGCCTCCCGCTCCAGGCGCAGAACGGCGATCTTCGCGCGCAACCGGCCGATGTGCCGCTGCGTCGCTTTGTTGTACTGGGTCGAGCGGATCTCCTCCTCGAGGGCCAGGATCTGTTCTTCGATCGATGCCATGGCCCATCCCGCCGAGGTCCCCGCGATTGGACCCCCCGCGCTACTTAGGAGTGACGAGCCCCCACCGGTCGACGCGCGCCGAGGGAACGTCGCCGACCACGTGCCTACGTGTTCGCCACCGAAGGGTTATCTATCGAAGGTCGGTTCGAACGACGGGACTCCATGGAGGACGTCGTCATCCGGCCCGTTGCGAAGATCCCGCCGCTGCGCGACCCGATCCTCGTGGAGGGCCTGCCGGGCGTCGGGAACGTCGGCAAGCTCGCCGCCGATTATCTGAAAGACCAGCTCCACGCCGAGCCGGTCGCCACGATCTACTCCCGCTTCTTCCCCCCGCAGGTCTACGTGAACGAGGACGGGACGATCCGGATGGTCTCGAACGAGCTCTCGGTCCACCGGCCGAAAGGCGAGAAGGCGCGGGACGTCCTCATCCTCGGCGGCGACTACCAGGGGATCAGCCCGGAGGGCCAGTACGAGCTCACCCATCGGATCCTCGAGTTCTGCCACGGCCTCGGCGCTCGGGAGGTGTACACCCTCGCGGGGTTCGCCCAGGGCCACGTCGTGGAGGAGCCGAAGGTTCTCGGCGCCGCGACCTCGCTCGCGCGGGTCGAAGCGCTCACCAAGCTCGGCGTCGTATTCTCCCGGACCGATCCGGGGGGCGGCCTGATCGGCGCGAGCGGATTGTTCCTCGGCATCGGGCGGCTGTTCGACATGGAAGGGGCCTGCCTGATGGGCGAGACGAGCGGCTACTTCGTCGATCCGCGCAGCGCCCAGGCGGTCCTCAAGGTCCTGGCGCGCGCCCTGCGGGTCGAGATCGACCTCGCCGACCTCGAGGCGAAGGCGCAGGAGATCGACCGGATCGCCCAACGGGTCCACGAGGTCGAGCAGCACGCGGGGGAAGCGCCCGGCGCGGGCCCGACGACGCCGCGCGAGGACCTCGGGTACATCGGCTAGATCGAGCGGTCACGGATGACCGGATCCGGCCCGTTCGGTACGGCCCCCCGCCCGGACCCGCCCGACGGCTTCGTCCCGTTCGATCGGTTCATGGAGTGGGCGCTCTACGACCCCCGCGACGGGTTCTACCAGGCCGCCCGCCCTCGGCTTGGCCCGGCGGGGGACTTCGTCACCGCGGTCCATGCGACGCCCCTCTACGGGGCGTGCTTGGGTCGCTACGTCCGGCGCCGGCTCGAAGCGATGGCCGACAGCGCACCGCTCCGCCTTGTCGAGATCGGGCCCGGCGACGGCCGCCTCGCGGCGGCGATCCTCACGGAGCTCGGGAGACGACCGCTGCACGCCCGCCTGGCGAGCTACGACCTGGTCGAGCGGTCCGACGCTCGTGCGCGGGAGTCGTACGCCACCGCCCGGCGCGCCGTTGGCCCACCGGGGACCGAGATCCGGCGCGTCGCGGGCCCGGGGACCGACGGCCCGCTGCGCGGGATCGTCCTCGCGCACGAGGTCCTCGACGCCGCCCCCTGCCGGCGGTTCCGTCGCACGGAGACGGGCTGGGAGGAGCTCGGGGTCCGGGCCGACGGGGGCCGATGGCGCGAGGTCGCGCGACCGATCGCCGCCCCGCCGCTCCCGCCCGGCGGCGAGGTCGCCATCGAACCCGGCGCGATCGTGGAGCGGGCACCGGCCGCCGCCGGGCTCGTTCGCGCGATCGCCGATCGCCTCCAGGGCGGACGGGCGATCGTGGTCGACTACGGCATGGACGAGATGGAGCTGCTCCGCGGCCACCCGGGGGGGACGCTCGCCGCGGTCGGGGCGCATCGCGACCTTCCTCCCGAGCCGTCCCTCGGGGGGTCCGTCGACTGGAGCGCGTTCGTCAATTTCGATCGGGTGCGCCGCGCGATCCGGGACTCCGGACTGACCGTCTGGTCCGACCGGCCGCTCCGCGACGCCCTGGAGAGCTGGGGCCTCCCCGAACTGTTGGCGGAGGAGGAGCGCAACGGGCAAGGGGGAAGCGAGGAGCGGGTCCGACGGCGGCTCGCGGTCAAGCGGCTCCTCTTCGGTTTCGAGCGCTTCCGGGCCCTCGAGTTCGGACCCGGCCCAGCCGCTCTTATGTGACAGGAGGGGTCGACTCCGTGCGCACGCGCTCGGCGAGCTTCGTGGCGACGAGCAGCTGGGCCGTTTCCGGCGGGACCGCGAGGATCTCCTCCCGACGGAGGTCGACGGTATCGGGACCGATCTGGATGGGGCGGGAATCCTTCAGGATCCGAACGTACTCCATCCGCGAAGCGGGAGAGACCGGTCCGTCGCTCGTTCCCGGGGGGGCCGCGGGCTTCGTCGCGGAGGGGACCGGGGCCTCCGGGAGAGGTGCGGCCGCGCCGTCCGACTCCAAGTACGGCGCCGAGGCCCGGCGGTAGTCGATCAAGTTCTGGACCAACCGGTCGAAGAGCGACCGCTCCTCGGGGAGCGCGTTCGGCAGGTCCCGGACCCCGCCGATGCTCGCCTGGAAGGCGGCGGAGAGGAGCTTCGACATGCGGGCTTCCACGATGTCGCGACCGATCTGGCTCGCCCGCTGGTGGGTCTGCCGGGCGAGCTCTCCTCGTCGGCTCGACGGATTCTCCCGTAGGTCCCCTTCGTAGGCGCGCCGGGTCTCTTGCAGATACGCAGCGGTCGTGGCGTAGAAGTCGCGGGGGAGCTTCGCGAGGCCCCGCGCCGACCCCTCGTTGCGCCTCCACTCGAGGAGCTGGCTGTACGGGTCGGGCATCCCGCCGCGGAACGCGAGGGGGAGGCTATAGGAGTTGCGCGGGTCGGCCCGCGGACCGAACGATGAGGGTGCGGGCGCCGCCGGACGAGCTGCTCGAGGGGTTCCTCACCGAGTGGCAACGACTCCTCGATTTGGTCGCCGAGCCGTCCACCGTGATCTTGGTCGAGGGAAGCCGGGACCGATCGGCGCTCGAGCGGCTGGGCCTCGCTTCGCCCGTCCTCCTGGTCCACCGGGGGGAGCGGCTCCCGCAGCTCGCGCGGTCGGTCGCGGAACGGTACCGGCGCGCGATCGTCCTCACCGATTGGGACCGCACGGGCGGGCAGCTCGCCCAACGTCTTCGGCTGCTTCTCGAAGCCGACCAGGTCGAGATCGATCTCGAGGTCCGTCGTCGCATCGGTCGCGCGCTCCGGGGAGAACTGGTCCACGTCGAAGGCCTCCGCGCCTGGGCGGAGCACGTCGCCGAGCGGGCTGGCACCACCTGGGCGGTCGAAGTCGCCCGCCGCTCGGGGGCGCCCCGCTGACGGACGGCGGTCCGCCGCGTCCTACGGGATTACCTTCGTCTGCGTCCGGCGCTCGTCGCGCCGGTTGCGGGATCGGGACGGTCGCATCCGCTCGGCGCCCTTCCCCTTCCAGCGCAGACCGCGTCCTTCCTTGCCGGCGCTCGTGAGGCCCCGGTGGACCCGCCCCTTGTGCACGGGGGCGGCGATCCACTCCAGACGGGGATCGGCGCGGATGGCGGGGGAGGACGGGTCGATCAAGATGACCTCGTAGAACTTCTCCTTCCCGTCCTCTCCGATCCAGTAGGAGTTGAGGACCTCGAGGTTCGGGTAGTGCTTCTGCGCGCGCTCTTCGGCGATCCGCCGGAGGCTCTTCGCGAGGGTCATGCGCAGGATCCCCTTGTGCTTCGGGCGACGGCCCGCAATGATGGCCCGCTTGCCCTGCCCGCCTCGGCGGACCCGGACGCGGACGACGACGAACCCCTCCTTCGCCCGGAACCCGACCGCGCGGGCCCGATCGAGGCGCAAGGGGTGCTCGACGCGCGTGACGGTGTTCTCGCGCCGCCACTGGAGGAGGCGTTCGTGGCGCAAGGCGGCTCCCTCGTCGCCGAGCGTGCGACGGAAGGAGGTGCGGATGTGGCTGTAGGTCGATTCGGCCATGCCGGTCGGCGGGGGACCAATATGCCCATTATAAGCATGGCGAGCGCCCGACCCCAGCGAGGGGAGAAGGAAGCGCCGGTGCGCCCCGGGTCCCGGGGATGCTCCCCACGAGTTATAGGCCGCCCGGATGCTGAGGGCCCGCGGGCTGGTAGATCAGCGGAAGATCGCCGGTTTTGCAAACCGGAGGTCTCGGGTTCAAATCCCGACCAGTCCACTTCCCCGCGGCCGGGGCCCGGGCTCCGTTACGGCGTCCGTTCGGGGAAGCGGGGCGTGGGTTGATGGCGACGTCGGTCCCCCCAGACGAACAGGAAGAGCACCATGGTCCCTACGAGGGCCCCGAACCACCAGGCCCAAGCCCCGAACCCCGGGGTCAAGGGGCTGGCCACGCGCGAGTAACTGACGCGGGTGACGATCGGAACCCCCCGAACATCGAAGGTCCCTTGCGACGGGCTCGCGGAGTACTGGTCCGGGACGTGCACTTGGAAGGCGTACGAGCCGTTCGTGAGGTGGATCGTGAGCGTCGACGCACTGGTGTTCTGCTCCTCCACGAAGGTGGCGGTCTGCGACGTGGTGACCGTGACACCCCAGGTCTCGTTGGCTCCGAGACCCGTCTCGGAGAACGTGACGCTGGTCGTCCACTGGAACTGCACCGGCACCGTTTGCGGCGCAGCGGCCATCGCGATCTGCCCCGTCGCCAACGAGGCGTACCACGATCCGACCGGATCGACAGAGTATCGATACGTGCCATTGGCCACCTCGAACTCGATCGTGGGGCCGAGGGCCGTGGAAAAGACCCCGTCGAGCGTCAC
The DNA here is from genome assembly GCA_021848165.1 of Thermoplasmata archaeon. Classification (GTDB taxonomy): domain Archaea; phylum Thermoplasmatota; class Thermoplasmata; order Lutacidiplasmatales; family UBA184; genus Lutacidiplasma. Next base: position 1,379 of record JAJZMW010000018.1, on the reverse strand, counting down.
GTTCCAGGCGGTGCCATGGGCAAGTCCGCTTTCCACGAACCGGACCGGGTACGTGACCGGGTGGAATTGGAGCGTGGGAAGGAGGACCGAGCCTCCGTCAAGGCTTCCCGTGCTCGTGTACGGGACGCTCGTTTGGTGGTACCCCGGAATGTCGAGGACGCTCCAGGCGAAGGTGCCGTTCGGGAGGGGGTCGCTGACGATCGGAGACCCGGTCGGGGCCGAATACAACGTTCCGTTGATGATCACCGACCAGCTTTGGCCACTGCCGAGGGGAAGACCCGATTGCACGAACTCAACGGTGTAGGCCACGAACGCCTGGAACCGGAGCGTCGTCTCGACCTCGGAGCGTCCCGACAGCGTCACCGGCCCGACGTAGGGGAGATCCGCCTGGTGGAATCCCGGGACGTCCGCGATCGCGTACGCGTAGGTCCCGTTCGGAAGGCCCACGCTCTCGATCCCGATGCCGGTCGGCATCGTGTAGGTCGACCCATTGATGGCGACGGACCACTCGCGACCCCCGCCGGTGGGCAGACCCGTCTCGGAGAAGGCGATCGTGAAGCCGGCGAAGGCCGAGAACCGGAGCGTCGGCTCGGAGACCGCGGCGCCGACGACGCGACCGCTCCCCGTGTAGGGAAGGGACGACTGGTGATACCCGGGGACGTCCGCGATGCGGTAGGTGAACGACCCGTTGGGCAACGACGCCACGATGGCATCGCCCGGAACCCCGGGGTAGGAAGTTCCGTTGATGGTCACGCTCCAGCTCGCGCCGGCCGGCAACCCCTCCTCCGTGAACGTGACCGAGTAAACGACCTGCTGGAATCGGATGAGGGTCGTGGGAGGGGCGGTGCCGGCGATCGCGACGGTACCGGACCAGAACGACGCACGCCAGCCCGCGACCCCGAGGACGCGGAACGCGTAGGAGCCGTTCGGTTCGTCGAAGACGATCGACTCCGTGCCCGTCGACGAGCGGTCGGTACCGTTGAGCGAGATCCCCCAGATCTCGCCCGTCAATCCGGTCTGGGAGAAGGTGACCGCGTAGGTCATGACGGCCCATTGGATGGTCCACGTCGCATTCGACCCGGCGACCACGATCGCTCCGGCGTAGGCATTGGCGCGCCACCCGGCCAGGTTCCCGACCTGGAAGGGGTAGGAGCCGTTCCTCGCGTAGAAGACCATCGATCCCTGCGAGGTCGACTGCTCCGAACCGTTGAAGACGACCGACCAGACCGTCCCGGTCGGAGCGCCGCTCGAGAAGAAGGTGACCCGGTAGCTCCCCGTCGGGATCAGGGTCCACTGGATCGTCTCGACCGAGCTGAATCCGGCGACGGAAACGATTCCCGAGGCCGGGCTCGGCACCTCGCGCGCCGGTCCGTAGATCG
>JAJZMW010000035.1 GCA_021848165.1 Thermoplasmata archaeon | reverse complement strand
GGTCGCCGAGGGCGTCCGCGACGAGGCGCGCGGCGACGGTGGAATCGATCCCGCCCGAGGCGGCGACGATCGCCCGGCCCGGCACCTCGCGGCGAAGCCGCTCGATCGACTGCGCGACGAACGCGGTGGGGTCGATCACGCGGGGGGCCTCGGCGCGGGCTCTTCGCGCCACTTCGCCCGGTACCGGTCGAGCGCCGCGGTCAATTCGGGGTACTTCAGCGCCAGGATCTCGGTCGCGAGGAGGGCGGCGTTCTCCGCCGCATCGAGCCCGACCGCGGCGACCGGCACCCCGGGCGGCATCTGCACGACGCTCAGCAGGCTGTCGAGCCCGAGGCCGCGATGCAGCGGAACGCCGATGACGGGCTTCGTCGTCCGGGCGGCGACCGCGCCCGGCAGCGCCGCCGACAGGCCCGCCATCGCGACGAACAGGTCGGTCCCGGGGTCGCGGGTGAGTCGATCGACCTTGTCCGGGTTCCGGTGGGCGCTCGCGACGTGCACTTCGCATCCGACGCCGAGATCCGTGAGGCGCGTGCGGACCTTTTCGGCGATCTCGAGATCGGAGGCGCTTCCCACGAGGACGGCGACCTTCATGGCCGCCGCAAGGAGCGACGGCCAAATAGCTAACGCCGGGGGCGACCAACGACCATATGGGTCGGGCGAGTACGGCTCCCCATGCGGCTCCATCGGGGGGGACGGTTCCGGGCGTGGCTGGGCCGCCGCCTGGGGGGGGACGCCGCCCTCGGCGATCGGACCTGGCGCCGGATCCTCCACGTCCTCGCGGCGGGGGCCCTTCTCTACTACCTCCTCCCTCCGCGCGTCCTCTTCGGCCTGCCGAACGAGGCGATCCCGCTCCTCGCGCTCGCGGCGGTCGCCGCGCTCGAAGCGCTCCGGCTGACCGGGCGGCTCGAGGTTCCCGTCCTGCGGTCCTACGAACGGGGCCGTCCGGCGAGCTACGCCTACTTCGGGCTCGCGATCGTCCTCAGCGTGCTCCTCTTCCCCGAACCGATCGCCGTCGCGGTGGTCCTGGGGACGGCGATCGTCGACCCGATCGCGGGCGAGGTCCGGGGGCGCGGGGGGGCGCTCTACCCGTGGGTCCCGTTCGGGACGTACGCCGTCCTCGCGTTCGCCGCCCTCGCGTCGCTCGGCGGCGGAACGATCCCGGTCGCCGCGGGCCTCGCGCTCCTGAGCGCGGGGATCGCCATCGCGGTCGAGGCGCCGAGCTGGGCGTACCTCGACGACGACCTCGCGATGACGCTCGTCCCGGGGGTCGTGCTCACCCTGCTCGCGCTCGCGGTGCCGGGGCTGCTCTAGGGCGCCGGGGCGCCCCGGTCGATCGCCGCGCGGCGGGCCCGCAGACGCGCCGCCTCGAGCGGCGCCCCCGGCTCACCGACGGCCGTCGCGACCGATGGATTCCCTCCTCCTTTGCCCTGAAAGAGGGGCTTCGCGTCCTCGAGGAGGAGGATCGCGGAGGCCGCCGCGGCGCTCGATCCGATCAGGAGCGTGCCGCGCCCGTCGCGTTCGCTGGAGAGGATGACGATCCGGTCCGGCGCCTTGCACAATTTTCGGGAGAGCTCGGTCAGCTCCGCGCGGTCGAGATCGACCCGGGCCGAGACGGTCGTTCGCCCGCCGGTCGAGTCGACGGTCGCCGGGTCGGCGACCAGGCGCGCGGCGAGGCCGTCCAGGTCCTCCTTCCGCCGGTCCCGCTCGCTCTTGCGGGCCGTCTCGACCTCCTCGAGGAGGCGCGCGACGCCCTCGGGGAGCTTCTCCGCCGGGACGCCGATGAGCCGGGCGGCCTCGCGGAGGGCGGTCTCTCGATCGCGGCGGAGGTCGAGGGCGCGCTCCCCGCTCGCGTAGGTCAAGCGGAGGACGCCGTCCTGGATCCGCTCGACGCCGAGGATATCGATCCCTCCGACCTCGCTCGTGTGGGTGCAGTGCGTCCCGCCGCACGCCTCGACGTCGACGCCCTCGATCTCGACGATCCGGAGCTCCTTCCCCGGCACGGCGCCCCCTTGGTAGAGCCCGAAGCCGAAGCGTCGTTCCGCCTCGCTGCGCGGCTCGAAGTAGCTCCGCACGGTGTGGTTCTCGCGGACGACCTCGTTGATGCGGCGCTCGACGGTCCGCAGCTCCTCCGCGGAGAGCGGGCGGAAATGGGTCACGTCGATGCGGGCGAAGTCGGGGCCCTTGTAGGCGCCGGCTTGCCAGACGTGCGGGCCCAGGAGCGTGCGGAGGGTGCCGTTGAGGATGTGCGTCGCCGTGTGATGCTGCATCAGCTGGGTGCGGCGGGCGGGATCGATGCGGCCGTGGACGCGGGCGCCGACCGCGAGGTCGACCGGCCGGTCCAACCGGTGCACCACGTGCGGCCCTTTGCGCACGACATCGACGACCGGGACCTCCCCGAGATGTCCGGTGTCGTGGACCTGGCCCCCCCCGGTCGGATAGAAGAACGTGCGGTCGAGGACCACCAGCGGCCCCGCGCTCCAGACGACGTGCGCTTCGAAGGAGACGGTGTACGGGTCGAGGTGGTAGCCGACCTCGGTGGCGGGGACGGTCGTCGGGATCTCCGGGATCCCGTCGGAGCGCTCGAGGTAGTCGTTCGACGGCGCCTCGCCGGCGTGCCGGTCGGCGACGAGCTGGTAGAACCCGGGCGGGACCTCGATCGGTCGGTCGAGCACGCTCGCGGCGACGTCCGGCGGAACGCCGAGGGAGTCGTACCACTCGATGAGCTCGTTGAGCCCCGGCGCCCGGCCGTGGGAGCGGAGCCGCTCCTCCTGCCGGCGGATCACCGGGCGCGCCCGATCGATCGCTTCGCGGTAGCGGTCGATCTCCGCCGCGAGCACGCGGTCCCGGTCGTCGCGATGCTGCCCGACCTCGGGGTACTTTGCGGCGAGGTCGCGGCCGACGCGATCGACGAGCGCGATGAGGTCGAGCGGTTCGGGGGCGCGGGCCAGGAGGCGCAGCGCCCGCCGGATCAGGAGCCGCGCAAAGTACCCTTCCTTGGCGTTCGACGGGACGACCCCATCGGTCAGCATGAAGTTGAGCGCGCGGGCGTGGTCGATCACGACGCTCGCTTCGTACTCGGGGAGCGACTGGCGCACTTCGTCGTAGAGGCGCCCGAAGACGGCCTCGTAGGCGGTCTTCGTCCCCTGGCTGATCCACGTGTAGCGCTCGAGCCCGTAGCCGGTGTCGACGACCGTGATCGGCATCGGCCGCAACCGCTCGCCGTCGCGGACGTACTCCATGAAGACGAGCGTCGCCACCTCGAGCCCGCGGAGCCCGACGCTGAGCGACGGGCCGAGGTTGCCGCCACCCTCCCACTCCTCCTCCTTGTAGGTGATCTCGGCGGGGTCGGCGCCGAACTCGTGGGTGAGGAGCTCGTCGCACAGCTCGACGCAGCGATCCTTGAAGTAAACCTCGTGGTCGGGCCGGTTGAAGGCGTGGTGCGCCATCATCTCGAAGAGCGTGAAGTGCCGGCCGCTGCGGCCGACCTCCTCGAGGTCGATGAACCGGAGGCACGGCTGCGAGATCGTCAGGGGGTTCGCGGGCGGCGGGATCGCCCCGCTCGTCACCCACGGTTGAAAGTCGTAGATGCTCGCTTGCGTGAAGAAGACGTCGTTGCGCCACCGCGCGACGGTCGGGTAGCGCGGCAGGCGGGCGTGGCCCCGCCGCTCGAAGAACGAGAGGTACGCCTCGCGCATCTCGTCGACGGTGTACGCGCGTCGGAACGGGGGGCGGCCGACGAAGGTGTACGATTGGCACGGCGCCTCCTGGCATTGATCGAAGTCGCCGCGGCTCCAGAAGGCGTGGCCGCACGAGCGGCACGTCCGCCGCTGCATCCCCTCCCGATGGAAGAACGCGAGATCGTACTCCGCCGCGTCCATCGCGCCTCGCGCCGCGGACGGGCGCGGATGCTTAAGGGGTTCGCCCGGTCCCCCCTCCTCTCGGAGCCGGTGCGCCTAAGAGCCGCGGGCGCTCCGAGCAGCGGATCGGATGAGCGGTGCGGTCGTCGTCCCGAACGAAGCGCCGCCCGCGCCCGCGACCCCGGGCCTCTCCCCCGCGCACACCCGGCGAGCGACCTGGGTCCTGATCGCGTTGCGCGCCGGCTACGCCTACAACTGGTTCACGATCGGGCCCGCGTTCACGGCGATTGGGGCCTCGTTCTCCGTCGGCGAAGCCGAGTGGGGGCTCCTGCTCGCGGCGTTCCTGGGGGCCGCCGGGCTCCTGCAGGTGCCGGCGGGCCTGCTCGCCCGCCGGTACGGGACGCGCCCGATCGCGCTCGGCGGCGCGGGCCTCCTGGCCGTCGCCAGCATCGCGAGCGGCTTCGCCCCGAACTTCGCGACGCTCCTCGCGCTCCGGGCGCTCGCGGGCGCCGGCGCGGCGCTGTTCTTCTCGCCGGCGATCGGGCTCGTGGGCAGCCTCTACCCCGAAGGGAAGCGGGGCCTCCCCGTCGGCACGTTCAGTTCCGCGTTCAGCGGAGGGGCGGCGCTCGGCGTCGTCGTCAGCGCGATCGTCGTCGGCCCGCTCGGCTGGCAGGCCGACCTGGCCCTCGGGGGCCTCGGCCTTCTGCTCCTCACGGGGGTCGCCTACCTCCTCGTCCCCCGCCGCGCCGGCGCCCCGCCGCGAGAGCGTCCGGCGGGCGGACGGTTCCCCGACGCCCTTCGGCTCCGCTCGCTCTGGGCGATCGGGATCGCCTTCGTCGGCCTCGAAGGGGCATCGTTCGCGACCGGACAGTTCCTGGTGCCGTACGGCGAGGGGCTGGGGTGGAGCGCTGCGGTCGCGGGAGGCGTCGCGATGGCGTTCGTCCTCCCGAGCCTGTTCGGCGGGCCGGTCGGGGGCGTCCTGGCGGAGTCGTATGCGAACCGCCGCGCCCAGTTCGTCGTCGCGACCGGGGTCGGCGCGGCGCTCGTCGCGGCGATCCCCTGGGTCGGCATCGGGGCGATCGTCGTCCTGGGGGTGGCGTTCTCGTTCGGCTACGGGTTCGTCTACGCCGTGATGTACGTGCTGCCGAACTACCTTCCGCGTCTGGACGCCGAGGACATCCCGATCGGGATCGGCCTGTTCAACTCGATCCAGCTCGCCGGCGGCGCCGTCGTGAACTGGGGGTTCGGCGTCTGGGCGGCCGCCTTCGGCTATCCGTGGGCCTGGTCGTTGCTCGCGATCGCGGTGGTGCTCCCCCTCGCGGCGTTGGCCTACGTCCCCGCGACGGGGCGCGCCCGGCGGGGCGGAGCGCATCCTCGGGACGCGGCGTCGGGCGGCCCGCGGCCCGGGCCCGCCCCGTAGCGCACCAGACGGCGATCGGGCACAGGGCGCACTTCGGCCCGATCGGCCGGCACAGGTTCTGCCCGTGCTGCACCAGGAGCGGGTTCAGCGGGATCCAGTACCTGGGCGCGACCGTCCGCCGCAGCTCCGCCTCGGTCTCCTCCGGACGCTCGGTGCGGACCAGGCCGAGGCGGTTCGCGATCCGGTGGACGTGGGTGTCGACCGGGATCGCCGGGATCCCGTAGCCGAAGACGAGGACGCAGTTCGCGGTCTTCGGCCCGACCCCGGGAAGGCTCGTGAGCGATGCAAGGTCGCGCGGCACCGTCCCGTCGAACCGCGCGAGGATCTCCGCCGCGCAGCGGCGGACCGCGCGCGCCTTCGTGCGGTAGAATCCGGTGCCCCGGATCAACGGCTCGATCTCCTCGGGCGACGCGGCGGCGAGCGCCTCCGGGGTCCCGAACCGCGCGAAGAGGGCGGCGCTGGCGACGTCGGTCGCCTCGTCCCGGGTACGCTGGGAGAGGATCGTCCCGATCAGGACCTGGAACGGGTTCTCGGCATGGTCCCGGAGATAGGGGACCCGCCAGTCGCCGGTGCCGTAGTGACGGCTGAGCCGGTCGAGGACCTCGGGCCATGGGAACCGAGGGCGGGTCACGGACGGCCCGCTCCGGCCGGATCGCCGGGACCGGCGCGGCCCGGATCCGAGAGATCCGGCTCCTCGCGATCGGCCCCCGGGGTCCGCGCGCGAAGGATCTCCCCGACGAGATAGTCGCTCCCCGTCACCAGCAGCAACCCGTCCGCCCGTACCGCGGCCCGGCCGATCTCAAGCCCCGCGACGGCGCTCGGCGCCAGAACGACGACGCCGAACCGACCGGCCGCGAGGGGACGGATCTGGGACGGCGGGAGCCCGCGCTCGGAGCGCACCGGGACCAGGACCAGCGTCCGCGCGAAGGGGGCGAGGAAGGCGAGCATCCGCGCCGGGTCCTTGCCGCGCAGGCAGCCGAAGACGATCGCGGTGGATCGCGGATCGACTCCGGGGTGGCGTTCGGCGAGGCTCCGGACGATGGCGCGCACGCTCTCGGGCGTGTGCGCGACGTCGACGTAGGTCGTCGGGCGCCGGTCGATGCGCTCGAGGCGGCCCGGGATCGCGAGCCGGGCGAGCGCGCGGGCCGCCGGGGCGGACCGAAGGGGCTCCCCGTCGGCGCGGAGGAACCGATCGACGGCGGCGAGGGCGATCGCGGCGTTCGTCGCCTGGAAGTCCCCGTCGAGGGAGAGCCGGAGGGGGACCTCCTCGTGGCCGGGCCATCGGGCGCGGAGCGACTGGCCGCGCGCGAGGAGGGCCCGATCGAGGAGCGCGACCTCCCGGCCGAGACGCCAGAGACCGACCCCGGCGGCCCGCGCGTGGGCCGCGATCACGTCGGCCCCCTCCTCGGGCAGGTCGCCGAGGACCCCGACCATGCCGGGATGGAAGATCCCGGCTTTCTCCCCGGCGATCGCGGCGATCGTCGGGCCGAGGATGTCCGTGTGCTCCAGCTCGAGGGTCGTGACGACCCCGACGCGGGACGCGAGGAGGTTGGTCGCGTCCCACCGCCCGCCGATCCCGACCTCGACCACGAGGGCGTCGACGCGCTCCCGCGCGAACCAGTCGAAGGCGAGGGCGGTCGTGACCTCGAAGAACGTCGGGGCGCGGTCGATCGTCCCGGCGGCGAGCAGCCGCTCGCTCGCCCGCTCGATCTCGCCGAGCCCCCGGACGACCTCCTCGGCGGGAATCTCCCGGCCGTCGACCCGCATCCGCTCTCGGTAGCCGACCAGATGCGGGCTCGTGAACAGGCCGGTCCGCCGGCCGTGGGCGACGAGGAGCGCCGAGCACATCGCGGCGACCGACCCCTTCCCTTTGCTCCCCGTGATGTGGATCGCGGGCGCGCGCCGCTGCGGGTCGCCGAGCGCGGCGAGGAGGTGGCGCGCGACGTCGAGCGTCGGCTTCATGCCGAAGCGACGTCGCTCGAAGAGGGAGGCGAGGCCGGCGCGGTAGCCCGGCACGACGCGCGCCCCCGTCGCGGGCGATCGCGCGCTAGTACGTCGAGCGCTCCCGGTAGCGGCCGTAGACATCTTGGAACGCTCGCACGATCTCGCCGAGGGTCGCCTCCGCCCGCAGCGCGTCCAGCACCGCCGGCATCGTGTTCTCCCGCTCGGTCGCGGCGACCCGGCGCAGCGCGTCGAGCGCCGCGGCGTGCCGGGCGGAGTTCCGCCGCGCCCGCAGCCGGCGCAGCCGCTGGGACTGCTGCGCGCGGGCCGTCTCGGAGACCTTGAGACGCGGGACCCGGACCGGCGCGTCGACGGTGTAGGCGTTCACGCCGACGACGCGCGCGCGCCCCTGCTCGACGGCCCGTTGGTAGCGGAACGACGACTCCTGGATCTCGCGCTGGAAGAAGCCCCGCTCGATCGCGGGGACGACCCCGCCCATCTCGTCGATCCGGTCGAAGTAGCGGAACGCCTCCTCCTCCATCCGATCGGTGAGCCACTCGACGTAGTAGCTCCCGCCGAACGGGTCGATCGCCCGGGGGACCCCGCTCTCGTGCGCGAGGATCTGCTGCGTGCGCAAGGCGATCCGGACGGCGTCCTCGCTCGGGAGCTGGAGCGCCTCGTCGTAGGAGTTCGTGTGGAGCGACTGGGTGCCGCCGAGGACCCCGGCGAGCGCTTGGACCGTCGTGCGGACGATGTTGAGCTCGGGCTGCTGCGCGGTGCAGGAGCATCCGGCGGTCTGCGTGTGGAAGCGGAGCCACCACGACCGCTCCTTGCGCGCGCCGAACCGATCGCGCATCACCCGCGCCCAGATCCGGCGGGCGGCGCGGAACTTGGCGATCTCCTCGAAGAAGTCGTTGTGCGAGTTGAAGAAGAAGCTCAGCCGCGGGGCGAACTCGTCGACGGGGACGCCCCGCTGGACCGTCGCCTCGACGTAGGCGATCCCGTCGGCGAGGGTGAAGGCGAGCTCCTGCAGCGCGGTCGATCCCGCCTCCCGGATATGGTAGCCCGAGATCGACACCGGATTCCAGGCGGGCAGGTGCCGCGTCGCGTACTCGATCGTGTCGACGACGAGGCGGAGCGCCGGCCCCGGTGGGTAGAGGAACTCCTTCTGCGCCGTGTACTCCTTGAGGATGTCGTTCTGCGTCGTCCCCCCGAGCTTCGCCGCGGGGACGCCCGTCGCCTCGGCGGCGAGGAGGTACATCCCCCAGACGATGTTCGCGGGGCCGTTGATCGTCATGCTCGTGGTCACGCGGTCGAGCGGAACGCGGCGCAGGAGCCGCCGCATGTCGTCCAGCGAGCTCACGTTCACCCCGCACTTGCCGACCTCCCCGAGCGCCTCGGGGTCGTCGGCGTCGATCCCGTAGAGCGTCGGGTCGTCGAACGCGATCGACAATCCCGACTCCCCGTGCGAGAGGAGGTAGTGGACCCGACGGTTCGTGTCCTCGGGCGTGCCGAA
>JAJZMW010000160.1 GCA_021848165.1 Thermoplasmata archaeon | reverse complement strand
GCGTCCTCGACGCTGTCGAAGACGGGGACCCCCTCGACCGAGGTGCCAGCCTTCCCGGGGGTGACGCCCGCCACGACGGCGGTTCCGAACGCCGCCATCTGCCGCGCGTGGACGGTCCCCTGGTGGCCGGTGATCCCTTGGACCACGACCTTGGTCTCCCGGTCGATGAGAACGCTCATGCGGCACCCCCGGGGGGCGAGGGCCCACCGGCCGCGGCCACGACGGCCTCCGCCGACGCCTTGAGGTCCGGGTTGGAGACGACGCCCGCCGATCGGAGGATCGCGATCCCCTCCGCCTCGTTGTTCCCGCGGATCCGGGCCACCAAGGGGAATCGCTCCGAGGTGGGGACCTTCCCGAGCGCCTCGACCAGACCTTTCGCGACCGTATCGCAGCGCGTGACGCCCCCGAAGATGTTCAGGAAGACCGCCTTGGGCCGCGCTTGGGCCATCAAGAGGAACGCCTCGGTCACCTTCGCCGGGTCGTCGGTCCCGCCCAGGTCGAGGAAGACCCCGGGCCGTCCCCCGAACTGCTGCAACACGTCCAAGGTCGCCATCGTCAAACCGGCGCCGTTCGCGATGACGCCGATGTTCCCGTCCAGCTGGACGAACGCGATCTCCTTCTCCCGGGCGATCTCTTCGAGCGGCGTGCGATCGTCGCGCACCTCGGCGAACTCGGGGTGACGGAACGCGGCGTCGTCCTCGATGATCACCTTCGCGTCGAGGGCGACCACGCCGTCGCCGACCACGGCGAGGGGATTGATCTCGACCAGTTCGGCGTCCTCCTCGTTGAACGCCTTCCACAACGAGTCCAAGAGCCCGCCGAGCGATCGGGCCACCGCGCCGGTGACGCCGAGCGACCCCGCGGCCCGCCGCTTCTCGTATCCCGTCAGGCCGACGAACGGATGGATCGGCTGCCGGACGATGGCGTCGTCCGGGACCGACTCGATCTCGACACCGCCCTGCGCGCTCGTCAACAGGATCGGGATGCGGCCCGCGCGATCCAGCGTGATCGAGACGTAGAGCTCCCGCCCGATCGCGAGCTTGCTCTCGAGGAGGACCTCGCGGACCTTCTCCCCCTTGAACTCGAGCGCGAGGATCGCCTGCGCCGCCGCCCGCGCCTCATCGACCGTGGACGCGAAGCGGACCGCCCCGCCCTTCCCTCGGCCCCCGGCAAGGACCTGCGCCTTGATCACGCACGGGAGGGGAACCTCCTGGGCGGCGACGATCCGGGCCGCTTCCTCGGCCGATCTCGCGACGCGCCCCGTCGGGAGGGGCACGCCGTACGTTCGGAAGATCTCCTTGCCCCGCCACTCCGCCAGCTTGACCATGGAACTCGACGGGAGCGAACCGTGCCGTCACTTAACGGCGACGGCGGGGACGGGTCGCCGCCGTCCGACGGCGGGGGGCCGGCCCCGAGGCGCCGGGGCGCGGGGTGCGCTGCTGGGCGATGTCGAGCCCGATGTCGTCGAGCAACTTGCCGGCGACGTCGAACTTCGAGCCGTGCAGCCAATGGCGACCGCCGCGGGGGGGGAGGACCAGCGCGTGGATCTCCGGGCTTCCCATCGTGGCGGCGTCGTCGGCGACGACCCAGTCGAGGCCGGCCTCGCCCGCGAGGCGCCGCGCGGAAGCTTCGAGCGCCTCGGGCGTCGTCTCCGCCTCGAGTTTGAACCCGACCAAGCGGACCGGGGGGGGCGCGAACTCCCGAAGCCGCGGGAGCACCTTCTCGGCCCGGCGCAGCCGGAGCGTCAGGGCGGGATGGTCGCGCGAGGAGATCTTGCCCGGCCGGGCGACGACCGTATAGTCGGCCAGAGCCGCCGGGACGATGACCAAGGCCGCGGAGGCGAGGAGCCCGCGCTGGTCCGCCGCGAGGCGAAGGAGGTCGTCCACGCTTCTCCATCCGCGCGAGGGGAGATAGCTCGGCACCGGGACCGAGTGATGGCCGAGCCAGAGCTCGACCGTCCCTCCCCGGAAGTACGCGTGCTGGGCGAGCGCCACGGCCGTGGCGCCGCTGCTCTCGTTCGACAGCGCCCGGACCCGGTCGACCGGCTCGCGGGCCGCCCCCCCGATCACCACCACGCTGCGGCCCCGGTACGGGCTCCGCGCGAGCGCGTGCAGTACGGCGGCCGCGATCTCCTCGGGGCTCGCGAGCTTCTCCTCTCCCTCGGCGGACTGCGACGCGACGATCCCGACCCCCCACCGCTCGAGCGTCGCGAGCGCGTCGCGGATCGCGGGATTCTGCCGCATGTGCGCATGCATCGCGGGCGCCAGCAAGATCGGGACCCCGCCGCCCAGGGCCATCGACGCAAAGCTCGTGACGGGGGTGTCGTCGATCCCGTGCGCGATCTTGGCGATCGTGTTCGCGGTCGCCGGAGCGATCAAGAGCAGGTCCGCCTGGCCGCCGCCCGGCCCCAGGAGCGAAACGTGCTCGACGTCGCCCGTCAGGTGCGTGATCGGCGGCTGTCCGGTCGCGAACTGGATCGCTTCCGGCGTGAGGATGCGCTGCGCTTCGCCGCTCATCACCGCGCGGACCTCGGCGCCGTGCCGGAGGAGCTCCCGCACGATGCGCGGGACCTCGACCGCCGCGATCGATCCCGCGATCCCCACCACGATCCGACGGCCGCTCAGCAGCTGGCTCGTCCGCCCTCGGATCACTCGGCTCGGATGCATACCGGCGCGCTCGCGAGGGGGAACCGGGCCCCCCTCATAACCCAAGGGGGAACCGTCATATGGCGGGCGGCGCCACGCCCGAGCGATGGACTCCGGCCGACGCCAACCCGAGACGACCGAGCCGTCGGACGGGGAGCTCCCGATCGCCGGCGAGCCGGCGAGCCCGTACTTCTCGACCTCCCGTTCCACGCCCACGACGACGACCGCTCCTCCCCCGGAGCCGCAGGAGGTCGCCCGGGGCGTCGTCGTGTTCGACGTCGATGGCACGCTGCTGGACGACCTTCGCTGGATCAGCGACGTCGCCGGGGACGTGATGCATCGCGCCTTCGGGACCGCGCCGGACGAGGGGCGGGTCCACTACCTTGCGACGACCGGCCTCCCGTTCGAAGCGCAGCTCGCCCAGCTCTACCCCGAGGCCCCCCGCGCGCTCCGGGAGGGGACCGCGCGGATCTTTCATCAACGCAAGGTCACCGAGGCGTACGCCCACGCCGAACCGTTCCCGGACGTCCCGAAAATGCTCCACCGGCTCTCCACGGAGGGATGGACCCTCGTCGTCTCGACCGGCGCCGAGACCGAGATGGCCGAGCTCTTGCTGGAGCGCGAGGGACTCCGGTTCTGGTTCGAGTCGGTCCTCGGCTCCCGCGACGGGACCAAGCGGGAGCACCTGATCGAGTATCGCCGACGGTATCCGAACGCGCGCATGTTCTTGGTCGGCGATTCGCGCTTCGACATGGAAGCGGTCCAAGCCGTCCCGGGGGTGACGGCCCTCGGACGGGCCAGTTCGTTCCTCGGGTGGACCTTGACGCCGGAGGACCTGCGCAAATGGGGAGCGGCCTGGGCGGATTACTCCCTCGCGGAACTTCCCGAGGTTCTCGTGCGGTGGGAGCGACGCACCCCTCCCGCCACGCGCCCCGGGCGATCGGCCGCTCAAAAGCGGGTGCGGAAACCCTCCCGGCCGGGGCGATCCCAACGCGCGGCGCCCGCCCGGCAGCGCCGCCGGTAGGGCCGGGACCGAGAGTCTCAGGGCGAGGGGGTCGGCCCCGCGCCTCTTTGAACCCGGGTCGAGGGATCCACAGTCCCCCAGGATAGGCCAAGCTACCCCATCCCGGCCACGAAAGGCCGACGCCAAAGCGGGCTGAAAAGCCTTTGCGAGCGAGGGACGAGGTCAGCGGGGTGGGTCGGCCGGGAGCGTCGGCTCCTCCGCGAGCTGCCGCAGCTGCGCCCGGCGCTCGTGCGCCTCGGCCCGTCCGACGTAGACGAAGAACGCCCCGAACCCACCGGAGAGCAGGCTGGCCAGGTAGCCGCCGAACGCCGCCCCTCCCGCATTCGCCCAGACCAAGCCAGCGACCAGCGCCGCCGCCAGCGCGATCATCACGAGCCCGCCGATCACGAAGGCGTTCTCGCGCGCGACCACACGGCCCTCCGAACGTTGGAAGCGCCCGCGATGGTTATACCCTCGCCGTCGCGTGCCGGCTCGATGGCGCTCGTGCCTCTCGGCAAGGTCGACCTGTCGGCGCTCCGCTGGATCCGGGACCCCGAAGCTCCGACCGGGTACTCTCTCCGTTCCGGCGAGGAAGCGATCGCCACGCTCTCGTGGGATCCCGAGCGGCGCCGCCTCGCCCGCCTCGAGACCGCGGACGGCGTCTATCGCCTCGAACGGCAAGGATTCCTGAGCCCCCGGATCGCCCTCCTCCGGGAGGGCGAGCGGGAGGTTCGGGGCGGCCTCACGAGCTTCTTCGAGGGGGTCCACTCGCGCCACGCGATCGCGCTCCCGACCGGGATCTCGTGGATCCTCGCCCGCGCGGGGGTATCGGTTCCCGCCTGGAGCATCTCCGAGAGCGGCGGCACCGAGGTGGCGCACCTGGAGCCCGTCCGAGAAGGGGAACGGCTCGACGGCGCGATCATCGAAGTGGAGAAGGCCCCCCCCGAACCCGAGGTCCTGGTCTACGCGCTCGCGCTCGCGTGGTATTTCATCGCCCTCGCGTGGTTCGAGGACGAGGTCGTCGCCGGCTGGGTCGACCACGGCGAGGGCCGGTTTTAGGGCGGCGCGGCCGGGGCGCGCGGAACCCGAGCGCTTCGGCGAGCCGGGGGAAGATCGTTTCGTAGCGGGTCGCGACATCGAAGTGGCCCCCGGGGTACTCCCGGTGGTCGATCTCGACCCCGAGGCGGCGCGCGGTCGCCGCGAAGATCCGAGCCCCGACCTCGAGGAACCACTCGTCGTTCGATCCCCCATCGACGTAGACGTAGCGGAGGCGACGCAGCGCCGATCGATACGGGGCCCGCTGGATCATGCGGACCGGGTCGTGCTCGAGCCACCGACGCCAGACCCGCTCCACGAGCGCACCGGTGGCGAGGTCGAACGGAAGCTCGAACGTCCCCGGGGCCCGGTCCATGGGGGAGTAGCACGAAGCGTAGGCCATCATTTCGAGCCCCGTCGCCTCGGGGGCCCGGGGGCCGAACCCCTCGACCGGGCCCGAGAAGAGCCGCCGCAAGAGCCGCTCGGGGCCACCGGCCCGCCGGATCGCGCGAAAGGCGATCGGGAACTCGGGCAGGTACCCATACTCGAAGTACATGTCGCCCGAATCCGAGGCCGCGGCGCGATAGACCTCCGGGTGCCGGAGCGCGAGGCTCAGCGCGCCGAAGCCCCCGCTCGACGTCCCGAGCACCGCGACCGGGCCGGTGCGGTACGTCTCGCGGACCCACGGGACGATCTCCCGCGTCACGTAGTCGTCGTAGGCCCCGGTCGCCGAGGAGTTGACGTATTGGCTCCCGCCGAGCGCGGTCCTCCCGTCGGGAGCGACCATCACGGCTTCCGCCATCGCCCCGGACCGGATCAGTCGATCGAGGTGCTGCGCGTGGCTCTCGTTGAGGAATCGAGGCCGCTGGAAGTGGAGCGAGCCGCTGCCCGTGTATCCCGAGAGCAGGACCAGGAGCGGGGCTCCCTCCGTTCGACCCGAAGGGGGGAGGTAGACCGGGAGCTCCCGAACGGAGGGGTCCCCCCATGGGTTCCCCTCCAACCGCCGGGAGGCGAACTCGTGCCAGACGACCTTCCCCCGGATCGGGCCGGGGAACACGCTTTGGCTCCGGCGCCGGAGGGGGGGATGGATCGCCACGGTACTCGCCCTCCGGAACGGCTTCGCACTCAAATCGACTTGGGTCTTTCGGGGGCCATGGACGTGGGCGTGCCGGAGTCGGCGACGTCTCGGGAGCGGTCGATCCTCCGGACGGTCGCGCGGGACCGTCGACGCGGGGCTCACGAGCTCTCCCTCGAAGCGATCCAATCGATCCGCATCCGCGTCAATCGGTTGCGCCCGAACGACCCGCAGGCTCCGCGAGCGCTCGGCCGATGGGCGGCCGAGCTCGAACGAGCCCAACCTGCGATGGGTCCGTTCCTGACGTGGGCGCGTCGCCTCCGCCGTGCCTCGCGGCGCCGTCCCGTCCGGGTCCGCGCCCTCCGGGCGGCGCTGGGCCGTTGGGTGGAACGCACGCGCGAAGAGCCGGGCCGCGTCGCCGCCGCAGTGCGGCGACGCGCCGGCCGGTACCGTTCCCTCGTCACCATGAGCCGAAGCCGCATGGTGGAGGACGGCCTGATCGCGGCCCACGCTGCCGGATGGCGGGGAACCGTAACGTGTCTCGAAAGCCGGCCCGGGGGCGAGGGGCGCCGGCTCGCGGCTCGATGGGCTCGCGAAGGGATCGCGGCCCGATGGGTGCCGGACCGGGAGCGACGGAGTGCCGTGCGAGCGAGCGACGCGGTGCTGGTCGGCGCGGACGCCATCCTCGCGGACGGTTCGCTGGTGCACAAGGTGGGCACGCGAGCGCTCGCCCGGGAGGCGCGTCGCGCGGGGGTTCCGTTCCTCGTGGCCGCCGGTCGCTCCAAGCGGGTTCCCTTCGCGCGCCTGCCCCGTCCCCTCCCCGCGCGATTCGATCGCACCCCCGCCCGCGAGATCGCCGGGTTCCTCACCGACCGAGGAGGGACCGCCCCCCGGCCTCGACCGGCCTCCCGGTCAAACTGATACCCTGGCTCCGAGTGGGTCCGCCGATGGAGCGCTGGACCGACGAAGACTTCGCGCAGGACCGCGTCCAGCGGTCGGGTCTGTGGGCTGTCGCCTTCCTCGCCGACTGGTGCCCGTTCTGCCGAGCGTTCCGCCCCGAGTTCGAGGCCATTGAGGGCCGCCATCCGTTCTCGACCGCGATCGTCGACCTGACCTCGGAGGAGAGCCTCTTGTGGGAGACCTTCCGGATCGAGGTCGTCCCGACCGTCGCGCTCTTCCGCGACGGGCATCTCGTCTGGCGCCGCGACGGGCGACAGTTCCGCGGTCTCGGAGCGGCGGATATCGACGCGCTCATCTCCGCGGCGAGCGCCTCCGCCGCGGGGGGACGGTAGGCGCATCGGTTTGTAGGGGGGAGCGCTCCGCGTTCGATGGCGCCCCCCCGTCCTTCCGAGCGACCCGTGGCGCTCGTCACGGGCGGCGGCACCGGCCTCGGTCTCGCGATCGCGGGCCGGTTGGCCCGCGACGGATACGACCTCGCGATCGCGAGCCGTTCCGCGGAGCATCTGGAGGCCGGCGTGCGCGAGCTCGCCCCGACCGGCGCGCGGACGCTCGCGCTGGCGACCGACGTGCGGGACGTGGCCCAGGTCGAGCGGCTCTTCGCGCGGATCGACGACGAGTACGGTCGGCTCGACGTGCTCGTCAACAACGCCGCCGGGAACTTTCCCGTGCGCGCGGAGGAGCTCTCGCCGAACGGCTGGCGGGCCGTCCTCGGGATCGTCCTGGACGGGACGTTCTTCTGCTCTCGAGCGGCGTTCGGTCGCCTCCGGAGGAGCCCGAACCCATCGATCGTCAACATCGTCGCCGCCTACGCCTGGCTCGCCGGGCCCGGCACGGCGCACTCCGCCGCCGCCAAGGCCGGGGTCGTCTCGCTGACCCGAACGCTGGCCGTCGAGTGGGCCGTCCATCGGATCCGGGTCAACGCGGTCTCGCCCGGCCCGGTGCGCACCCCGGGAACGGATCGGCAGCTGTGGACGTCGCCCGAGCTGGTCGAGCGGATCCTCCGCGGGATCCCGATGGGGCGATTCGGCCGGCCCGAGGAGATCGCGGAGGCGGTCTCGTTCTTGGTCAGCGATCGGGCGAGCTACATCACCGGCGAGGTCCTGACGGTCGACGGCGGCCAGTGGCTCGGCCGGGGCCTGATGGAGTTCTTCGGGGAGGGAAGCCCGCCGTCGTCCGGCGGATCGCCCCCGTCGTAGGCGCCGGTTCCGGGGCGCGCCGAGGTCGGAAGGAGGTTCGAGCGCGCTTCGCATGACCCTCTTCCTGCCGTCGACCACCACCGTCGCCATCCTGCTGCTCGGCGCGACGGTGCTGCTCGCGTTCGGTTCGCACGCGCTCGAGCAACGGTTCCGCGTCCCCGACGTCCTCTGGTTGATCCTCTTCGGTCTCCTCGCCGGACCGGTCTTCCACATCGTCTCCCCCGCCCAGATCACGGAGCTCGGGGCGATCCTCGGGACCGCCGCGCTGATCATCATCCTCTACGACGCGGGGATCGACTTCAACATCCGCGAACTGCGGACCGTCGGACCGTCGGGCGCGCTGTTCGCCTTCGGAAGCTTCGGCCTCGCGGCGCTGCTGCTCTTCGCCGTCGCCTACGGGATCTTCGCCCCGGGCGACTGGACGACCTCGATCCTGTTCGCCCTCGCGTTGGCGGGGGTCTCGGGCGCGGTGACGCTGCCGATCGCCCAGCGCCTCGGCTTTCCGGGCACGATCCCGAGCCTTCTCGGCCTCGAGTTCGCGATCGAGGACACGCTCGCCATCCTCTCGGTCACGATCCTGGTCGCCATCCTCGTGACGGGCGGCGGTTGGGGCGAGATCGTACCCGCGGTCGTCCTTCCGCTGCCGCTGGCGATCGCGTTCGGGCTCTTGGGCGGCTTTGCCGCGATCCAATTCCTGTCCCGGTGGCAGAATCGGACGTTCGCCGGCCTCGCCACGATGGGTCTCCTCTTTGTGGTCTACGCCGGCGCCGAATCGTTGGACGGGTCGGGGATCATGGCGGCGTTGGTGATGGGCATCGTACTCGGGAACGACGCGTTCTTCCGCCGCTGGCTGCCGCGGTCGTCCCGGGAGATCTTCGCGCTCGATCCCACCGTCCGGCAGGTCCACAACGACATCGCCTTCGTTCTGCGGGCCGTGTTCCTGGTCTTTCTGGGGATCTTGGTCCCCTTTCAGCCGCTCGGGGTCGTCGCGATCGCGGCCGTGATCGCCCTCCCGATCGCGCTGTTGCTGCTCCGCCGCTACCTCTTCCTCCAGGGGGCCCAGCGGGGCCGCATCCCCGCCGAGTTCGTTGACCGCGTCGCGGGACTGTACGGACGGGGTCTCACGAACGCGGTCCTCCTCATCCTCGCGATCGATCTCCTGCCCGCCGGCCCCTCCGCCGGCCTTCACGCCGTCCTGCTTCCGGCGTTCCTGATCATCATCGGGACCGACATTGCGATGACGGTGCTCGTCTTCCTCGGCTCGCCCCCCGACCCGGTCGCGGGCCGCTCCGCGATCGGTCGACCGGTGGCCCAGTACTCTTCGAACGACCTCGGCGGGGACGCGGGCGGGGATGGGTTCCCGCCTACATAGCCGGGACGTCGCGCTCCACGAGGAACCGGAGGAGGACCGCCGCATACACCTGGGGATCCGTCAGGTGCGGGAAATGCCCCGCGTCGGGGAGGCGGCGGACCGTCGCGTTCCGCAGGGTACCGGCGATCGCCGCCGACATGCGGTGCAGGAATTCGGGGCTCCGTCCTCCCTCGGTCAGCAACACGGGGCTGAGGAAGTCCGTGAGCGCCGCTCGATCCGGGCGGTCGGTGGCGGGGTCGGAGAACTCTTCGAGCCAACGCGGGGCGTTCGCGCGGAACGCTTCCTTCCACGGAGGGGCGAGCCGGTCCCAGGCGGTCGGGTCCGCGGCGAATTCGTCCACGAACGCTCGCGCCGCCTCGTCCACATGCCCCGCCCGGATCTCGGTGCGCAGGCGCTCGACGCTCGTCCGAAGCCCTCGCGCGATCGGCACCGAGGCCGGATCGTCCTCGAGCAGCCCCACCGCGGGCGCCTCATGGATCGCCAGGCTGCGAACGAGTTCCGGGCGCTGCGTAGCGAGCGCGAGCGCGACGCAACCGCCGTAGGAGTGCGCGACGACGTGCGCCGGGTAGAGGTCGGTCGCGACCAGGAGCTCGGCGAGATCGCTCGCGTCCTCCTGCACGGGATGGACCCGCACGGGTCCCCGGCTCGCTCCGTGGTTGCGGCGATCGAAGGTGAGGAGGCGCAGGGAGGGGGCCAGGATCGGCGCGAGCGCGGCCCACGTTCGGCGGTCCACCCACGACCCGTGGACGAGAACGGTGGGGTCCCCTTCGCTCCCGAACGTGTCGTAGGCGAGGCGAACGCCGGAGGGGAGGGTTACTTCGGGCAGGATCTCCCCCCCCGCGCGAGAGCGGGGCCCTCCGCGGAACGGCGTCGGCGGGGGTGCGTCGCGAGGATGCGCCCGGTGATGACCACCGCGAGGGCGTTGCCGGGCGCGGGCCGCACCCGCACCCGAGCGACGCCGGCGCTCTCGAGGAGCGCCTTCGCCCGTTCGACCCCCCAGCAGGTTCCGAGGCCGCCCGGCCCCCCGGCCCGAGAGACCGGGAGGCAGTACGTCACGCTCACCCCGTAGAGGTACGCCGCCCCCGTCCGGCCGATGTTCTCGCCGAGGTCGCTCGAGGCCCGGGGCTCGCCGATGAGCACCCGTCCGTTCGGCCGCAGGCGGCGAACGAGCGCCGCCACGGTCGCTTCGGGCCAAGCGAGGTCGTGGATCACATCGAACGCCGTGAGGAGGTCGAATCGGCCGAGCGTCCGCAGGGAGGAAACGCCCCCCCGAACGAAGCGAACGTTGCGGAGGCCGAGCGACCGCGCCTCCCGGCGGGCTCGCGCCAGAGGGAGACGGGCGAGCTCCACCCCGACGAAGCGGGATCGCGGGTACGCACGCGCGAGGAGGTTCACCGGGTGGCCGCTCCCGGTGCCAAAGTCAAGGACGCGGATCCCGCGGCGCAATCGCGCCTCGAGCCCGGGAGCGAGGCGCACGTACTCCGGCACCAGGAGCGCGTCGTATCGTCGCCGGTTCAGATCGTCCATCAGCCGGGAGAACTCGGGCTCGTAGACCGCCGCGGGGATCCCCTTCCCCGACCGGAAGGCCCGCGCGACCCGCGGGAGGTGCCGCGCCCCGATCGCGACCATCCCGCTGCCGGGCGCGAGATTGTAGATCCCCGGCCCCGCGAGGCACGCGGCCCGCGAGGGGGCGAGGTGGAAGCTCTCCCGCCGCGCGTCGTACCGGAGGACCCGGGCGACCGCGAGGGCCCGAAGCCATTCGTCGACGTAGCGGGGGTCGAGCCGCGCCCGACGAGCGATCTCGGCGGCCGTCCCTCCCCCGTTCGCGAGGACGGTCCAGAGGCCCGTCGCGTGGCCGATCTGGATCAGGTTCGTGAGCTCCCCGTCCGCGTAGGCCCGCAGCAACCGGCGGACGAAGGCGCGGCTGGGGGGCGCGGGGGCCGCCGACGGAGGGGACATGCGCGAGCGATATCCCCTCGAGAGGATAGCCTCCCGGGGGAGAACGGCCAGGGACGCTCATGAGCGCGATCTTCCAACGCCCGCTCTGCGAGATGGGACGGGCGTACGAGTATGCGTTCCGTGCCGCGCGACCCGACCCGGGCGTCGAGCTCGGGGGCCCGTGCGACGACCGACCCCGCCCCGTCGATCTCTGCGCCGCGAGCGCGGACCCCGCCGACCCCCGCGCGACCTTTCGCGCGTTCCTGTTGTGCCCCGAACACCGAAGCCAGCTCGAGCGCGTCGACGTCAGCTTGCGGGCGACGGGCCGGCCGAGCCGCTTCCGGAGCGCCCCGCCGTAACCGGCGGGCGGGCCCCCCGCCCCGCGCGCTCTTCGCAGAGATCCCAGAGGGCGCGCGCTGTCGCCGGATCGAGCGAACGCCGCGATCCCCGCGCGAGGGAGCGCTTCGCGAAGTATTCCCCGGTGTAGCGCGCCACGCTCGGATCGGTCGCCAAGAACAGGGGCGTCGCGGCGCCCCGCTCGGGCGAGATCGCCCCGATCCGCTGCGCGAAGCGCATCAACGCGGGGCCCCACCCCCGCCCTTCGAGGCCGAAGTGGCTCCGCACGAACCCGGGATGGCAGGCGTTCACCGTCACCGGCGAGCCGGGATGGCGACGCGGCGCCTCGCGCGTCAGCAACAGGAGGGCGAGCTTCGACTGCGAATACGCCGCCCAGCCTCGATAGTGGCGCCGCCGATCGATGTCGGCGAGGTCGATCGTCCCGGTCCGATGCGCGGTGCTGGCGAGGTTGACGACCCGGCCCGCCCCGGAGGCGGCGAGGCTGGGCCACAAGGTCTCCATCAGGAGGAACGGGGCGAGGACGTTCAGCGCGAACGTCTTCTCGTCGCCCGCCGAGTTCGTCGCGAACTGGTAGAACAGCGCGCCCGCGTTGTTGATGAGGACGTCGAGCCGAGGGTGGGTCGACCGGATCGCCTCGGCGATCGATCGCACCGCCGCCGGCTCGGCGAGGTCGCACACCGCCCCGTCGACGTCGGCGCCTTGCCCCCGGTGCAGCCGGAGGACCGTCTCGAGCCGGGTCCGATCGCGCGCGATCAGGAAGAGGGAAGCGCCCCGCCGGGCGAGCTCGTCGGCCATCACGGCTCCGATCCCGGCCGTGGCGCCCGTCAGCACCACGCTGGTTCCGCGCAACGACGCGCCGCCGCTCGACGGCGCCGGCCTGGTCCGGGTCCTCCCCACCCCAACCCCGTCCGCCGGCATGCGCCGTCCCCTACGGGTCCATCTCCTCGAGAAGATACGACGGCAGGTCGAGCCGGGCCCGGGCGACCTCCGCCCGGCTCGCCCGAACCCAGGTCGAATCGAGGGCTCCGCACGGTGCCCCTTCGAGGGACTCGCTCGCCGCGTGCACTCGAACGCCGCGCTCGGTGCGGCCGGTCAGGCGCGCTCGGGCAACGTACTCCTTGCCGACGCGCGGAAGGCGGACCTGCGAGTACGTCGCGGGCCCCTCGAAGCGCATCACCCGGCCCCCCAGCGTCCACGCGGCCCAATAGGAAGCCTCCTGCAAGATGAGGTAATGCAGCCCGCCGTGGAGGAGGCCCGTCCAGCCGATCTCGTCGTCGCGGGGGACGAACCGGCAGCGGACCTCCTCCGCGCCGTCCGCTCCGACCGCCAACTGCATGCGGAGACGGAGCCCCCGGCTGTTGGCGGGCCCGCATCCGAAACAGGTGCTCTCGGCCGGGTTCTCGAGCTCGGTCATCGACGCGCCCCCCCAGGGCGCGCGGGGCTAAGGGTTGCCGGTCCGGTCGGTCCGCCGACCGCCCGGAGCCGCCGGCTATATACGCCCGTGCGTCTGGAGCCCCCACCGGCAGGCATCGCCCGCCGGACGGATCCATGGTCAGCGTAGAGGTCGACCACAACAAGTGCACGGGATGCCAACACTGCCGCGACGTCTGCCCGGTCAACGTCTTCGAGATGCAGCCGCGAGAGAAGTTCCCGAACGCGGTCGACGATCCGGACGTCGCCGCTAAGTTCCAGTTCCGCGTCGAGAAGTCGGCCGTGATCAACGGCCCGGATTGCATCATGTGCGAGGCGTGCCTTCAGGAGTGCGAAGGCGAGTGCATCACGATCGTCGACGACGAGGGCAAGGTCCACCAGTCGACGTACAAGTGAGCGCCGCGGGGGCACTTCCCCGCGTCAGGTCGCGGGCGGCCGATCGGCCCACGGCATCCGCACGCGCCGGAATCCGCGGTGGACCTCCGGGGCCCCGCCGTCGGGCGGGAAGAGGACCTGGACGCTCGCCGAGCGTCCGAAGTTGACGAATTCGATGGAGTACCACGTGATCTGCCACCCGCCGGGCGGGGTCGGCTCCGCCCGGGCGAACAGATACGTATCCTCGAAGAACCGTCCGCGCGCGTGGCGGTGCGCGTAGGAACGATCGATCGCCTCCTGCTCGGACGCGATCGGCCCGGCCCGGGTGGCCGCCGCGGGGTCGACCGTCAGCGCATACGGTCCCGAGATCCCGCGCCCGGTCCGGTAGCGGGCGAAGTGGAGGGAGACCCGGTCCCCCGCGCGTCGCTCCCCGTAGAGGAACCAGGTGAACGGGTTCTCGGTGGGAACGATGTGGTCGAACGGCCCGAAGCGCGACTTCGCCCGCCCGAGCCACGCGCGCGTGGCGACGCGGATCGCGAAGTATGCCCCGAAGAAGACGCCGAGCACCGCGATGCTCGCCCACTCCCCCTGGATCGCGACCTGGTTGCGCTCGACGCCGAGAAGAACGTACATCGACACGACGCTCACGACCAGGGTGAAGAAGTTCACCGCGCGATCGGCGTCGTAGCAGATTCGCTGACGAGAGAAGGGGAGGAGCGGAGGCACCGAGAAGTTCGTGAACGCGTCCAGGCCGATGTGGAGGAGCCCGCCCATCTCCATCACCGCGAAGTAGAGCAGGAACGAGCCGGGCAAGAGGAGCGGGGCGATCAACGCTCCCGCGATCGCGATGATCGTCACGCCGAGGAAGGAGTGGGTGATCCCGCGATGCTGGAAGATCTCGAACCGCCGCCCGAGCGGATAGAGCAGCGCGTCGGCATCGGGAAGCCCCCCCGCGAGGGCCCCGGCGGCGAGATACTGCGGTTGGAACCCCACGACGCCGAGCGTGACGAGGTAGGTGACGAGGACGTGGGTGATCAGGTCCACGGGTCCCTCGGGAGCCGATCCGAACGAGGGGCCCTTAGAGGAGGCCCTCTTCCATGACCTCGACCGACTCGACCCCGGGAACCTTGCTCAGCGCGTGCTCGATCGAGTCGAGGATCCCCCCCTCGTCGTTCATGACGACGCTCAGCAGGAGCGCGCGCAATCCGTAGGCGATGTCCTTCGCTTGCATCCCGCGGATCGTCACGCCCTGCGGCAGGCTCGCCTTCACGCCCTGGGCGACGGCCTGGAGATCGGTCTCGACGCCCTGGGGCATCAGCCGAAAGAGCACCGCCACCTGGCCCATCGGTCGACCCTCCCGGGCCCTACGGACCCTCGAAGCCGCACGACGGGCAGCGGTAGAGGACGCTCTGATCGCGGCACCGGGGGCACCGGCCGATCACGGATTGCGAGCAGGCGGGGCAGGAGAACTGCGTGGACCCCCGGACCGAGAGCGAGCTGCCGCACGATGTGCAGGCCGTCGCACGCGCTTCCGTCATGTTCCGCTCCTCCCTCGCTCCGACGCCGAACCGGACCGCGATCTAGCGGCCCCCCGCTCGGCGGCGCGCGCCGACCAAGATGAGGAATATAAGTATGACCCCGACGAAGGCGACGCCCCCGAGGAGGTAGTAGAGCGTGTAGTTGGGGGCGGGCCCCGCGATGTAGAACGTCACGGAATAGCTGATCGCCCCGTTCGCGAATCGCACCTGGCCGTTCTGCTGGGGCAAGGTCAGCGTGAACGTGTGATACCCGGACGCGAGCCCCGCGGTGAGGTACTGATAGGTGAAGTTGTAGAACTCGTGCGGCGTCAGCGTCGGCACCGATACGGACCCCACGATCGTCCCGTCCAGCGCGACCTGGATCGAGAACGGCAGCACCGTCGTGGCGCTCGCGACGACCTCCCCGGTCAGCTGGAACGGCCGCACGACTTGGATCACGGTCGTCAGGTTGATCGAGACGTTCTGGTGCTGGTAGACGCTCGCGAACTCCACCGTCAACGTCACCGTCTGGGCCACCGGCCCGACGGTCAGAAAGATCGAGTAGCTCGAGTTGCCCGTGAGACCGCCGAACGTCGGGCTGACCTTGACCCCGGTGGTGTTGGCGCTCGCGAGCGAAGCGTAGAAGGTCAGGTTCCCGACGCGCGTTCCGTTCGCCGCCACGGCAGGCCCACCGGTCGCGTTGACCGTGTAGACGTTGGTCGCATTGGGCAGCACGAGCGTGGGCCCGTGGACGGAGCCGGTCAGCGGGGGGGAGCTCGCGGGGAGCGCCGGGTGGGCCGACGCGGCCGTCCCCGAAGGGGTGGCCCAGGCGGCCCCCGTGAGCCCGCCGAACGCTCCGGCGACGAGGATCGCCACGAGCAGGAGGGTCCGGGCCGCGTGGCGGCTCACCACCGCTGCCACCTCCGGGTCCGGTTCCACCGCCAGATGCCGAGGAGCAGGCCGACGACGATCGCCGGGACCAGGGCCAGAGCGATCAGCGCCCCGGTCGGGAGCACGTTCGGGGCGCTTCCGAGCGAGGGGCCGGTGACCGTGAGCCCGGGCTGGATCGCGACCTGCGTGCTCGGGATGGTGAGGGAGATCGTCCGCTGGAGGCCCCCCGTCGCGTTCAGGACCTCGACCGCCACGACCCCCGTCGCGGGAGGGATCGTCGGCCCGGTCGCGGTCAAGTTGAGGCTGAACACGACCGACGTACCGGGATCGACCGTGGGGGTGGTCGCGCTCGCCGGGGCGATGTTGGCGGTCCAGCCGAGGCTCGCGAGCTGCGCCGCGTTGACGACGGTCAGCGACAGTCCCTCGATCAGATTCCCCGTGTTGGTGACGGAGAACGGTACGAGGACGTGCGTCGCACCGACCTGGGCGGGGGAGCTGGAGGGCGCGAGCGTCAGCCCGTAGCTCGGCGCCACGAAGACCGTCGGCGGGTCCTTCACGGTCGCGACCGGCACGTCGGAGGAGGCGTTCACGATCGAGACGATCAAGGCGGGGTGCGCCACGAGGGTCCCCGCCGGGACGAGCACGCTGACGATCCCCGAGGTCGTGTTGGTCGGAGCGGTGACGCCGAGGGTCACGTTCGTGAGCGACGTCGAGACGGTCCAGTACGCCGGGCTCACGACCACGCTGACCCGCGTGGGCGCGGAACCGTGGTTCGTGAGGGTGACGCTGAACTGGACGAGGCCCCCGCTCGCCGGGAGGTCGACGCGTCCCGTCCCGAGCGCCAGGCCCGAGACGTCGGTGGTGAGCGACCAGGCCAGCGAAAGCCGGGTCGCCGTGTTCCCGCCGAGGATCGTGGCGCTCCCGAGCGCCTGCGCGGCGGCGAGAGCCCCGTACGGGCTTCCGGTCGCGTTTGCCCGCAACGAATAGACCCCGATCGGCAGCGTCAGCGGGATCGGCACGGAGAGCGGCGCGGAGTCGATCGCCCACCGCGCGCCCGTCACCGAGAGGACGTTCAGCGTCACCGAGCTCGGCGCGATCCCACCCCCCCCGGGGGATTGGATCGTGATCAGATCCTGCCACGCGTCAGAGAGCCGGACCGAGAACGCCCCACTGGACGGCAGGATCGTCACGCTCGACAGATTCGCAAAGGCGCTCGTCGCGCCGTCGCTCGTGACGTAGAGCGTGTAGGCGCCGGGGGCGACCGAGACCGAGAAGACGCCGTTCGGGGCGGCGATCGTCGTTCGCGACCCGGCCGGATACGGACCCACCAAGGTCAGCGTCGACGGGAGGAAACCCGAATACCCTGGCGCCCCAACGGTCCCGTTGAACCAGACCGGCTGGACCGACCCGGTCATCGAAACCTGACACGTGCTTGGGGCCGCGCCGACCGAGCAGACGGACCCGCCGGGCACGGTCGACCATTCCACGAAGTACGAACCGTTGGGACCCCCCGTCACGACGGTCGCTTGGGACGTCGCCGTGTAGCTCGTGCCCGCGGGGAGGGTGATCGAGAATCGCCCCGCCGTCGCGCTCGCTCGGGCGACGGCCCCGGCGCTCGAGGTGAGGACGACGGTCGTCGTGGCGGGAACCACGGTTCCGTTGGGGGCGACCAACGTGCCGCTCAGCACGTAGCCCGGTAATCCGAGCCGGACCGTGGGCGAGACGATCCCCCCGTTCGACACCGTCACCCCCGTGAGGTTGGTGAAGCTTCCCGACGCGCTCGTGCCGACCGAATAGGCGGAATAGCTCCCGGGGGCGACGTAGAAGCCGTGCGTGTACGCGGTTCCGTTCACGTGCGCGGTCGTCGTCCCGCCGGTCAGCTCGATCGTCACGTTCGAGGCCGGGAGGCCTGCCGGAAGGAGCAGAGTGCCGGTCGCGTTCACTTCGAATTGGAGGGCGATCGACTCGGTCCTGGCCCCGCTCCCGAGAGGGAGGGTGAGCGTCGGGCCGGGGCGAGACATGTACAGAGTTCGACCCGGCGTGCCGGGCGCGATCGCCGCGACGGTGTAGTTGCCGGGGTTCACCGACACCGTGACGGTGCTCGTGCCCGTCACCATGTAGTCGGGGGCGGTCGCGCTGGTCCCGTTGAGGTAGACGGTCACCGGCGCGCCCCCGGGGGCGCCCGTGAGGTCCAACGTCAGCGCGACCGGGACGAACGCGATCGAAAGATGCGTGAACGAGGAGAGCGCCCCGGGGGCGATGCCGCACTCCTGCGCGGACGCGTAGCCGTACCCGGCGACCGAGAAGCAGTAGGTCTGCCCGTTGGCCAACGACGACGGGGCGATCAGGGAGGCGTTCCCGCCCGCGCTGACGGGGACGGAAATCGCGATCGGGCCCCCGCCGATCGAAAGGGTGGCGGTCGTTCCGGCGGCCGGATACTCTCCCGAACCGCCGATCGGGGTCGTCACGGCCACCGTGGTTCGGATCGCGACCACCGGGTCGACCGCGAGCGACGTGCGCGACGGGACGCTCGCCGCTTGGAGCGCGGCGTCCAGAGAGCTCGAAGATCCTGTCGGGCTCTGGAGCGTGAGAACGGTGTAGTTCCCGAACGGCACCGCCACGGCGAACGAGCCGTTGGTCGTCGCGAGGTACGTGGAAGCCCCACCGGACGAGAACGCCACGACCACGCTGGTCGAGTTCGCCCCGGCCGACGGGACGATCGCGCCGGTGAGCCATCCGGCCGGGGCGAGGATGAGGGAGGGACCGATCACGGCGCTCGCCGCGGTGGACACGTCAAGCGAGCCGACCGCCGCCTCGAGGGTCGAGCCCACGACCGTGGCCGCGTAGACCGAGTATCGCCCGACGGGAATGTAGCCACTGACGACCCCGGCGGCGTTCGAGGTAAGGACGGTCGCGTTCGCGAGCGCTCGCACGTAAGAGGCGACCGGGGAGGTCCCGTTCCCACCGGGATCCGGGGTCAATCGAACCGGAACGTTCGCGAGCGGAAGCCCCCCCGCGCTGACGGTGAAGCTCACCGGTGCGACCGGCGCTTCGACCAGGTTCACGACCTTGTGCTCTCCGATCGAGGTGAGGACGAGCGATGTTCCCAAGGAGCGTTCGTTCGCGGAAGGGCCGACTGCGGTGAGGGTATAGTTTCCGGGCCCGAGGTCTTGGAGCGTGTACGTTCCTTGGTTGTCGGTCGGTACGGTAAGACTGAGCCCGTTCGCCCCTTGGATCGTGACGGCAGCGAGAGCGATCGGCGCGCCGGAGCTGTCGCTCACGGTCCCCGTGAGGTTCGCCGGCGTCAGGCCCGCGCTCGCATTGACCGGGGAGCTCGCCGGATTGACGTAGACGCTCGTTTGGGTGTAGTTCGCGCCTTGGTAGAGGACGCTGTAGTCGTAGACCCCCGGCGGGACGTTCGTGAGCTGGAACGTCCCCCCGGCGTCGGTCGAGGTCGTGATGCGGCTCCCGTTCGCAACCCCCCAAAGGACGACCTGGGCGTTGGCGGCGACGGGGTCGATCGTGGGCACGTAGGCGGTCGAGTTCGCGATGTTCCAGTACACGATCCCCGAGACGGTCGAGGGATCCAGCACGATCGAGCGGACGAGGGTGGGCGCCGAGAAGCTGTATCCGAGCGCCGGCGAGACCTGGATCGGGATCGAATCGAGGACGATGTTCCCTTGCTGGCTAAGTCCCTGCAGGGTCCCGATCGTGACGTTCACGGTGTCGTTCCCCGGCGGCAAGAGGATCGAGTACTCGCCGTTCGGGCCGGTCACGACGCTCTGGTGCGGGATCCCCCAGCCATCGTCCACCGTCACCCGCGCGCCCGCGACCGGCACGCCGTTCGGGAGGGTCACCGTCCCGGTCATCGGCTGACCGGCGTAGTACACGAGCACCGACTCGCCCCCGCCGAAGTAGGCGCTCGCGTTCAGGTTCGCGACCCCGCCCTGGCTCGCGGCGAGCGCCTCCGCCGTGGGGCGGTTCGTGGCGTAGAAGCAGCCCTGGCTCGCCGCCTGCGACGGGGTGGGGCAGTAGTAGGCCGTCTGGTACTGCACCATGAAGTGCGACTCCATCCAGCCCGGCTCGATCGGGTAGCTCGTGAGGGAACCGGCGAGGCCCGGGATTCCGGCGGAGAGACCGATATCGGTCCCGTTGTAGCCGAAGTAGATCCGGTAGATCATCGAGTTGTAGAACGGCGCGAAATAGTTCACGTAGTAGTTCACCGCCTGGACCGACGGGGGCACTTGGCCGGAAGGATAGTACTGCCCGTTCGAGCCGAGCACGGTGACGTTGAAGTACGTCTCCGGGTTCCCCCCCGAGTCGATCAGACGGCCCGTCAGATCGGCCGGCGCGTAGTAGATGCCGGTGCTCGTGCCGCTGAAGGGGATCAGGCGGCTATCGGCCATCGCGTAACGGATCGACCAACCCGTATACTGCTGGATCGCGTTGTACACCTGCGCGACCGCGGTCGGCGTCAGGGTCGCGAGGTAGTAGCTCGTCACCATGTAGACCGCGTTGAGGTCGGTGAGGGTGGCCGGGTTGACGGGCATGTAGATCTGGGGGTTCGCCACGACCGCGTTGTAGTCGGCGGCCCGGTCGGTCAGGTCCGCCATCAGCGTGGCTACCTTGATGCCGTTCGAAGCGAGGACGGTCGTCAGCCCCGACGGGAGAGTAGAACCGCCGTCCTTCACGAGTTCGGCGTAGAGGAGCGTCGTCGAGAGCACCCCGATCGCGATCGACTGGTTCTGGGAGAGTAGGAACTGCCCCGACGGGTCGATGCCGTTCTGGAAGTTGTCGGCGACCGACGGATGCTGCCCTTGGTCGATCGTCTGGAACCCGTAGTCCCACCACGCGATCAGGGCGGGTCGCTCGGGTTGCGGGATGGCCGTATCTTGCTGCGCTAACCAAGAGTAGCCGGCCGAGTCGTACAGATTCGGCGTGTCGATCGCCGAGCCCGCCGCGCCGAAGTAGAAGCTCGATGCCTGGCTCGCCGGGGCCTGGAGCCACGAGGGCAGCGAATGGTACACCTGGTCCGACGCCTGCGCCTTCACGTTGCTCGGGATGCCGGCGTCCATGCCGTACCAGACGTTGGGGACCAGAAGGCCGACCACGAGCAGAACGATGAGCACATGCCGCGCCTTGAACGACTTGCGGATCGCCGTGAGCCGGCTGCGCGTGTCCGCGAGCGAATTCACGCCCTGGCGCAGATCGGAGTAGCCTCCGAGGTCCCAGAGCCGCCGCAGCGCTTCCGCGCCGAGGAGCGCGAACGCGGGAGATCCGAGGAGCAGGAACTTCGAGGCGGAGATGGGGAGGTAGATCGAGAGGATCGCGAAGATCAGGAACACGAGGAGCCAGCGAGGGAACCGGGAACGGATCAGCGCCCAACCGTAGAGGCCGACGCCGACGAAGGCGAGGAAGAAGGTGACGACACCGTAGGAGATCGCGAGCGTGTCGAACGACGGCGCCTGAGCTTCGGCGACGGTCGAGTAGATCAGTGTCTTGACGAAGTAGCCTTGCCCGGTGACGATCTCCGTGAAGTAGGTCGGGTTGAGGAGCAAGAGCACGACGCCGCCGGCGAAGTAGATGCCGATGACGGCCGGGATCGAGACGACCCAGGGGTAGTCTCGGAGCACGAGGAAGGGGAGGAGCAGGAGCAGGATCCCAAAGAAGAGCAGGAGCGGAAGGTCGAACCACCCCACGAACTGGTGTTGGAAGTAGTAGTAGGGCATGGCGATCGGAAAGCCCACGAGCCCGACGATCCACGTGACGACGTAGAGTCCGAACGAATCGACCTTGCGGATCCGCTCGATGAGCATCGCGACGATGATGAACACGCCGATGACCGCGATCGCGTAGGTGTATCCTTGCCAGGCGAGAGCGAGCGTCCCGAACCCGACGCCGGTGAACACGGCCCATTTGATCGCGGTGCGTTCGGTCCGCCAGAGCCCGCGCAGGCCGGCGACGATCGACCTCGGATGGCGGTAGGAATCGACCCAACGGCGCGACCCGACGGCCCTGACCGTCCGGATGTAGGAGTAGATGACGACCAGGATGATGAAGGTGTAGAAGCTCAGATAGTTCCCGTAGCCAAAGATCGATTCCGTGATCGTGGCCGGAAGGAACGCGAAGATGAACCCGGCGATGATCCCGGTGCGGCGGTCCCCGACCTCCCGCCCGATGAGGTAGATCGGGAAGACGCTCAGCGCCGCCCAGAGCGGAGCCTGGAGATTGAGGAAGAACGCGCCCGCGTTATCGGCGTTCCCGCCAAAGAGCGGGGCGAAGACGATCCCGAGGATCGCATTCATCCAGTCGAACAGCGGCTCCCGGGGGTTGATCGCTCCGATCGGGTAGTTCAAGAGCGGGTCGAAGATCAGCGTCCGGTGGTTCGAGATGATGAATTGCATCACCCGCGAGTGGTAGTACGAATCCGAGCCGCCCGCGTAGACGTAGAGGTTCCCGAACTGGTTCAGGACCGGGATCGTCCAGATCGACCGCACCGCGAACGCGAGCCCGAAGGCCGAGAGGAGCAGGGCGACGGTCCACCCGTGCCGGCTCCACCACCCCTGAGAATCGGTGACCATTGACGACCGGTGCCCTCGGACCGGCGGGCCGCGAGACCTTGGGCCACTATAAATAGGCTGTCCTTTCCCACCGATAGGACGCGCTCGCCGAAGCGCCGGCGTTACGGGACGACCTCGAATCGGTAGAACGCCCGTCCGTCCGGCAGATCGTACGGGACGACCCGGACCGGGTCACCGACGTGCAGCTCCGGCCACGGTCGGCCGTCGATCCGCCCGAAAATGCGCAGCGGGACGCCGTCGAGGTCGACGAGTCCGACCGCGAACGGGACGTCTCCTTCCAAGCCCAACGGGGCTCCCGCGAGCACGGCGCTGAACGCGTAGATCCGTCCGGTCGTGGGGAGTTCGACCCATCCGAGCGACTCCGAGTGGCAGGCCGGGCATGCGACGCGAGGGGGCCAGTGGAGCTGCCCGCACCCCGAGCAGCGCGTGGTCGTGAATCGCCGACGCCGGAGCTCGTCGTAGAACGCCGATAGGCGCGTGTGTTCCGGCCCTTCGAGCGGAAAGAAGTCGAGGAGGAACGGGAGCGGGGGCCGGGCGCTCGCGGGGGGGCGCTCGGTCGGGGCGGGCGGCGCCGCCGAAGCGACGGGGGGAGGGGGGGCCGACTCCGATCGGCGCGCTGCCTCGTCCGACGGAGGAAGCTTGCGGGGACGGCTTTCGGCGGCCATCACGTCCCCCCGCCCTGATAGACCATGACCGAATGGACGTTCGCGCTGCCGGAGAGGTTGTGGACGAGCCCCCACTCGGCGTGCGGAGCTTGGCGGGCCGCCGGCACGCGTTGGCCCAGCTGGCCGAAGATCTCGACCGCCTGAGCGATCCCGGTCGCTCCGAGAGGGTGGCCGCAGCCGAGGAGCCCGCCCCGCGGGTTGACGACGATGTCGCCGCCGACGTCCGACCGCCCCTCCTCGACGAACGCCCCCCCCCGGCCCGGAGGGCAGAGACCGAGCGCCTCGTACTCGACGATCTCGGAGATCGTGAAGCAGTCGTGGAGCTCGGCGACGTCGATGTCGCCGATCCCGATGCCGGCCTGGCCGAGCGCCCCCCGCGCCGCCCGGGTGAGTCCGGGCCACTCGGTGAGGGACCCGGCGTGCGCCAGGTTGTGGAAATGGGAGTACTGTCCGGTCCCGCGGATCCAGGCGGGGGTCTCCGTGAACCGCCGGACGTTCTCGTCGGCCGTCAGGACGACGGCGGCCGCCCCGTCGGTCATGCTCGAGCAGTCGCCGAGGCGCAGCGGGGGGGCGATGAGGGGCAGGCGGGCGAGCTTCTCCCGGGAGAAGACCTTCGAATAGAACTGCGAGGTCGGGTTGGTGTTGGCGAACCGATGGTTCTTCGCCGAGACGGCGGCAAGCTGCTCCTCGGTCGTCCCGTGCTCGAGCATGTGGCGCTGCGCGACCATCGCAAAGAACGGGGGGGCGGTCGCGCCGTGGGGCCCGTCCCACGCTCGATCCATCACGCATCCCATCGACGCGTTCGCCTCGGCCATCGACGGGAGGTTCATCTTCTCGATCCCGACGGCGACGGCGATGTCGGACAGGCCGGCGGCGATGGCGGCGTACGCGGAGCGGATCGCCGATTGGCCCGACGCGCAGGCAAGCTCGGTCCGCTGCAGGATCCGGTCGGGGCGCAACCCCATCTGCTCCGCGGCGAGCGGGGCGACGTGCGATTGGAAGGCGAACCGCTCCGGTTCGGCGGCACCAACGAAGAGGGAGTCGACGTCCTCGCTGCGCAATTCCGGTTCCTCACGGAAGAGCGCCGCCCCGACCTCCTGGGCCATCTCGCTCCAGGTGGTCGGGCGGACCCCGAACGCGGTCGTCACGCCGGCGACGATCGCGACCTGGCGCGCGCTCATCGACGCTCTCCGCGCACCGCGGCCGCGACGCGGTCGCCGACCTCGCTGGTCCGGGCGGTACCCCCCTGGTCGTAGGTCCGCGCCGCGCCGTCGGCGAGGATGCCGGCGATCGCTCGCTCGAGCCGGTCGGCCTGGGCCGAGAACGTACCGTCCCCCCGTCGGTCGCCGAGGTAGCGCAGCATCATCTCGATCGCGAAGAACGTCGCGAACGGGTTCACCTGGTCGCGACCCGCGTACTTGGGCGCGCTCCCGTGGACCGGCTCGAACATCGCGTGACGGTCGCCGAGGTTCCCTCCGGCGGCGAACCCCATCCCTCCCTGGAGGACGCTCGCGAGATCGGTGATGATGTCGCCCATCATGTTGGGGGCGACCACGACGTCGAAGTGTTCCGGGTTGCGGACGAGCCACTGGGTGAACGCGTCGACGTAAGCGTAGTCCCGGTCGACCCCGGGGAACTCGGCGCTCACGCGGTCGTAGGTCTCCCGGAAGAACCGGCATCCCTCCATCACGTTCGACTTGTCGACGCACGTGAGGCGGAGCCGCTGGTCCTCGGGGGCCCCCTTCCCCCGCCGTTGGGCGATCTCGAAGGCGCGTCGCACGACCCGCTCCGCGCCCTTGCGAGTGATGAGGCGGGTGTCGACCGCGACCTCGGTCTCGTGCGCGCGGCTCAGGCGGCCGTGCAGCGGGGCGTAGAGATCCTCCGTGTTCTCTCGGACGAGGATCATGTCGACCAGCTCCGGCCGCCAGATCTGCTGGTAGGAGGCGTGGACGCGGTGGAGCACCCCGGGGTACAGACGGCACGGGCGGACGTTCGCGTACAGATCGAGGTTCGTTCGGAGTCCGAGCACGAGGGCGGCCCCGGCGATGTCCCCGTTGGGGAGCGAGACCCCGGGCTTGCCGACCGCGCCCAGGAGGATCGCGTCGGCGCGCTCCGTCGCCGCCTCGGCTTCGGGCTCCCACTCCCGGCCGGTCCGTTCGTAGTACTCCGCGCCGCCGGGGTACCGGGTGAGGTTCCACGGGGCGGCGCCGTTCTCGCCGAGAGCCGCGAGCACCTTCTCTCCCTCGCGGATCACCTCGGGTCCGATCCCGTCGCCCGGGAGAACGGCGATCTCGGCGCGCGCGCTCCTCATCGGGGCATCGTCCCCGCGGGTGGGTGGCGCGCCGCGAGCTCGCGGCGGACCTTCTCCACCAATCCGCCCGCCTCCAAGAGATCGATCAGGTGGGGCGGCAGCGGAGGGAAGGAGATCGACCGACCGGTGCGGACGTTCGTCACCGACCCCGCGCGCATGTCGATGCGGGCGGGGTCGAACCTCTCGAAGAGCGCGCGGACCCCCGGGGCCTCGATCGTCGGGATCCCGAGATTGATCGAGTTGCGGTAAAAGATGCGGGCGAACGAATCGGCGACGATCGCCCCGACTCCGGCGGCCCGCAGCGCCTGCGGCGCGTGCTCCCGGCTCGAGCCGGAGCCGAAGTTGGCGTCGGCGACGAGGATGTCCCCCGGGCGCGATTGGCTGGCGAACTCGGGCAGGCCGATCTCGAGAACCTTGGTCTTCAGGACGTTCGGATCGATGATCGTCAGGTACTTCCCCGAGATGATCTGGTCGGTGTCGACGTCCCGGCCGAGCGTCCACACCCGGCCCTCGATGATCTCGCGCATCCTCCCTCTAGGCGTACTCCCGGGGATCGGCGAGCTCGCCGCGGATCGCCGCCGCGACGGTCGCGGCGGGGGACATGAGGTAGATGCGGCCCTCCTTCGGTCCCATGCGCCCGGGGAAGTTGCGGTTCGAGGAGGAGGCGCAGACCTCGTCCGGGGCGATGATGCCCATGTTCCCACCAAAGCACGCGGAGCAGCTCGAGTTCGTGAAGACCGCGCCGGCCTCGGTGTAGAGGTCGACGAGCCCCTCGCTCAGGCACTGGCGATAGATCGCGGTCGACGCCGGCGAGACGATGAACCGGACCCGGGGGTGGACCTTGTGGCCCTTGAGGATCGCGGCGCCTTCTCGGAGATCCTCGATCCGGGCGTTCGTGCAGGAGCCGAGGAACGCCTGATCGACGCGGATGTGCTCCCGCGCGACCTCGGGGAGCGGGCGCACGTTGTCGGGGGAGTACGGGCACGCCACCATCGGCGGCATCCCGTCGACATCGAGGCGGAGGATCCGTTCGTAGCTCGCGTCGGCGTCCGGTTGCAGCGGGTGCATCGCGTGCTTCGCGGTCCGCGCGAGATACTCCATGGTCGTCCCGTCCGGGGCAACCATCCCGCACTTCGCCCCCATCTCGGTCGTCATGTTGCAGATCGTCAGGCGCTCGGGCATGCCGAGCTTCGCGATCGTGGGTCCGGTCCATTCGACCGCCTTGTAGGTGGCGCCGGTCGTCTTCACCTCGCCGAGCGTCCGCAGCACGAGATCCTTCGCCGTGACCCCCGGTCCGAGGGTTCCCCGGACCTCGATGCGGAGCGTGGGCGGCACCTTGAGCCACAGCCGTCCGAGGGCCAGGACCGCCGCCATCTCGGTCGGGCCGATGCCGGCCGCGACCGCCCCCATCGCGCCGAGCATGTTCGTGTGAGAGTCCGTGCCGACGGCCAGATCCCCCGGAACGACCCACCCGTTCTCCGCGAGGATCTGGTGACAGATGCCGTGGTTCCCGACGTCGTAGAAGTGTGGAAGGTGGACCTCGTCCGCGAACTTGCGGAGGATCCGATGGAGCACCGCCGCCCCCTCGGTCGACGCCGGGACCCAGTGATCGATGGCGATGACCACGCGGTCGGGGTCCCATACCCGGGTGGCGCCCATCTCGTGGAACGGCTGCACCGTTTGCGCGCCCTGCTCGTGCATCATCGCGAGGTCGACGGTCCCCTCGA
This sequence comes from Thermoplasmata archaeon, assembly GCA_021848165.1. Lineage (GTDB taxonomy): Archaea > Thermoplasmatota > Thermoplasmata > Lutacidiplasmatales > UBA184 > Lutacidiplasma. The sequence goes on along the minus strand of JAJZMW010000160.1, from coordinate 14,971 downwards.
CGATCTGGCCGGGCACGACCGACTCGGTCGCCGAGGCCCGGGCGAGGATCTTCTCCGCCAGGGTCATTCCATGGCCCCGCGCCGTCGCGCTCATGCGGCGACCTGGATGCCGGCGTCCGCCACCATCTTCCAGAATTCGTCGTCGCTGATCCCGGGCCGTTCGAAGAGGGACCGATACTCCCGGAGGAAGCGACGCAGCTCCTCCTTCGAACGGGACTCGCTCGCTTCCTTCACCTTGCGGAGGATCTCCGAGAGAACGGGATCCGGCGCGGCGATCCCCTTCCCCTTGAGCTTCTCCGCGAGCGCCGCCTTGCCCGTATGCTTGCCGAGAATCATCTGGCGCTCCCGGCCGATCGCCTCGGGCTGCATCGGCTCGTAGGTCGCCGTGTGGGCCAGGATGCCGTGGGTGTGGATCCCCGCCTCATGGCTGAACGAGAAGTATCCGACGAGCGCCTTGTTCGCGGGGACGGGGATGCCCGAGAGCTCCTCGACCAGACGGGAGACCTCGTAGATCCGGTCGAGCTTCAGTCCCGTCCGCACCCCGTAGAGACGCTCGAGAGCGAAGGCGACCTCTTCGAACGCGGCGTTCCCGCTCCGCTCGCCGAGGCCGTTGACGCAGGTGTGGGGCGCGACCGCGCCCATCTCGACCGCGGTGAGCGTGTTCGCCGTGGCAAGCCCGAAGTCGTTGTGGCAGTGGACCGAGAGGTCCTTCGGTCGAACGCGTCGTTGGAACTCGCCGAGCCACCAGCGGAAGGTGAGGGGGGTCATGATCCCGACGGTGTCCGCCACCACCAAGCGGTCCGCCCCAGCGTTCTGGACCTCCCGGTAGAGCCGCTCGACGAACTCGAACGGCGCCCGGACGGTATCCTCGGTCACGAACGAGGTGTGGAGGCCGGCCTCCTTCGCGCGGCGAACGCAGGCGAGCGCGTGCTCGAGGACCTCCTCCTGCGTCATTTTGAGCTTGAACTTGAGATGGACGTTGCTCGCGGCGACGAAGATCGCGATGTGGCTCGCGCCCGATCGAATGACCGCTTCGACATCGCCGGGCACGGTCCGGGCCGATCCGAGGACCTTCGCCCGCAGGCCGGCATGCGCGAGCCGGTGAACGGAGGCGGCCTCCTCCGCGGAGACGACCGGGATCCCCGCGTCGATGATCGGAACGCCGATCTCGCTGAGGAGTTCGGCGATGCGGAGCTTCTCCTCGGGAGAATAGTGGACCCCGGGCATCTGCTCGCCGTCCCGGAGCGTTTCGTCCCAGAACTCGATCCGGGGGGCGATGCGTCGCTCCGCGGCGGTCCGAGCGTGGTAGTCCTCGACCAGATTCTCCTCGGCGCCCATCCGACCCAAGCGACCCGGGATTCTCAGATAAGTTTACCGTGAGGAGTTCGGCCCGGCGCTCGGCCGGCGCGGGTCCGGGGGAGCGGAGCGGGAGCCTCGCGTGCCTCCGCTTCCTCCGAGGTGAGCGGCGGCCCATGCGTTAAATACCGCGCTCGATTCGAATCGATCGCCGACGCCGCCGAGGCGCCGGGCAAAGCTACCATGACGACTCCGGCCGCCGAAATCGCCCCCACCGTCCACGATTCCGCTCGTTCGCCGCCGCGGCCCGCGAAGACCCTCGCGGACCTCAGCGTGATGATCGGAGGGCAGGGCGGCGACGGGACGTTGACCGTCTCCGACCTTCTCGGTCGCTACTTCCGAAAGCAGGGCCTCTACGTGTACACGTCCCGGAACGTGCTGTCCCGCATCCGCGGGGGCCATGCCGACGCCTCCGTCCGCGCGTCCCGGCAACCGGCGGCCGCGGTGAAGCCGCAGGTCGATGTGCTGCTGGCCTTCGATGAGGAGGCGGCCGAACTCGGGCACAAGGAGCTCGTGCCGGACGGGGTCATCATCTACGATTCCTCCGTCTTCCAGACCTCGCTCCCGAACTCCTACGGGTTCCCGTTCGCGACGCTGGTCGGGGGGCAGGTCGGCCAGCCGATCTACAAGAACACGGCGGCCTACGGGGCGTTGAGCGTCCTCCTTGGGTTCGACGAGAAGATCACGAACGCGGTCATCGAGGAGCGGTTCCAGCGGCGGGGCGCCGAGGCGCTCCAGAAGAACCTCAAGGCGCTCGCGATCGGCCGCCAGGCGGCGGAGGCGGTCCCGGATCTCCCGCATCGCTGGGAGGTCGCCCGCGGCGACGCGCACGACCACATCCTGACGATCGGCAATCAGGCGGTCGCCTTGGGCTTCGTCGTGGGGGGCGGTCGCTTCTTCGCCGGCTACCCGATCACGCCCGCGACCGAGATCATGGAGTACCTCCAGCGCTACCTCCCGCCGTTCCACGGGGTCGTCCGCCAGGCGGAGGACGAGCTCGCCGCGATCAACATGGTCATCGGCGCCGCCTACGCCGGCGTGCGCTCGATGACGTCGACGAGCGGGCCCGGCCTTTCGCTCATGACCGAGGGGATCGGTCACGCGGGGGCGGCGGAGCTCCCGATCGTCGTCGCCGATTGCCAGCGGGTCGGTCCGTCCACCGGCCAGCCGACCCGGCAGGAGCAGTCCGACCTCGCCCACCTCGTCCATCTCGGTCACGGGGAGTATCCCCGTTTCGTCCTCGCCCCCGGCACGCCCCAAGAATGTTTCGAGATGACGGTCGACGCGCTGAACCTCGCGGAGAAGTGGCGCGTGCCGGTGCTGCTCCTCCTCGACCAAGCGCTCTGTCAGAACACCACCACGAGCCCGCGGTTCGACCTCTCCCGCGTCCACGTCCAGCGCGGGGCGATCCTGACGGGAGAGGAGGTCGCGAAACTGACCGAGTACAAGGCCTACCGTTTCTCGGAGGACGGCATCTCGCCGTACGCCCCCCCCGGGACCCCCGGGGTGTGGGCGGAGATCACCGGCAACGAGCACGACGAGTGGGGGCACGTCTCCGTCGCCGTGCCCAACCGCTTGAAGATGATGGCCAAGCGCATGGGAAAGCTGGAGCGCGCGCGGGCGGATCTGCCCGCCGGGAACTTCTTCGGACCCGAGGAGGCGCGGGTCGGCCTCATCGGCTACGGGAGCACCATCGGACCGATCCAGGAAGCGCAGGAGACGCTTGCGAGCGCGCAGCATCTATCGACCCGGCTCTACCAGCCCCGCACGATCTTCCCGGTCCCCGTCCCCGAGATCGATCCGTTCCTCGCCCGGGTCGACGTCTGCTACGTGGTCGAGCAGAACTACACGGGCCAGTACGCGAACCTCCTGCGGGAGTCGCTCCCGTGGCACCATGCGAAGTTGCGCAGCGTGCGCAAGTACGACGGCCATTCCTTCCGGTCCCCCGAGATCGTGCAAGCCGTCCAGGGAGGCGTCTAACGATGGTGGTCTCCGCGAAGCCGGTCCAGCCGATCTGGTGCCCCGGGTGCGGCGACTTCGGGGTCCTTGCGAGCGTCAAGAAGGCCGCGAGCCAGCTCCAGATCCCGCCGCATCAGCTGATCCTGGTCGGAGGGATCGGATGCTCCGGGTCGATCCACAATTTCCTCGAGATCAACGGGATCCACGCCTTGCACGGGCGCCTCCTCGCCCAGGCGGTCGGCGTCAAGCTCGCGAACCCCGAGCTCACGGTCGTGGCCGCGGGAGGCGACGGCGACGGCTATGCGATCGGGATGGGTCACTTCATGCACGCGTTCAAGAAGAACGCCTCCCTCCTCTACCTCGTCATGAACAACGAGACCTACGGTCTCACGAAGGGCCAGGCCTCCCCCACGAGCCAGGTCGGCTTCGAGGGGAACGTCGAGCACCCGTTCGACGCGATCCTCACCGCGCTGAGCATCCCGGTGCCGAACTTCATCGCCCGAACGTTCTCGGGGGACCCGAAGACGATGACGACGGTGCTGATCGAGGCGCTCGAGTTCGTCCGCGCGCACCGCGGCTTCGCCTTCGTCGAGGACCTCTCGCCGTGCGTCACCTACAACGACACCTACAAGCTCTGGCGCGAGAAGGTCCAGGACGTGGCGAAGCTCGACGGATACGACCCGACCGATCGGCAGGTGATGTTCCGGCTCTGCCAAGAGACCCGGCAGAAGGGGAAGATCCCGGTCGGCGTGATGCACCGCCCCGCCGCGTCCGAGAAGGACGAGGTCGGGCTCGAGAAGATCCTGCTTCCCGATGGGGTCGGGCCGGCGCAGTCCGACATCCGCCTCGAGGCGAACCTCGAGGGATACACGAAGCTCCTGCGCGCCGTCGGGTAAGGGGCTCGGCGCCGATCGATGTGGATCGGCCTCGACGACACCGACAGCCCGCGCGGGGGATGCACCACCCACGTCCTCACCGAGCTGGTGCGCGCCGCGCGGAGCGAGCGGATCGATCTCCTAGGCCTGCCGCGGCTCGTGCGGCTGAATCCGAACGCTCCGTGGAAGACGCGGGGGAACGCCGCGCTCGCCGCGCGGTTCGGGCACGGGATCGGCCGCGCGCGCTCGATCGGGTCGATCGACGGGCAGGCGGTCCGTGCGTTCGGCCGGGGACGCGAGCTCTCGGATCGCGCGGGACGCGATTGGGTGGAGCGCGCCTGGGAGGTCGTCCGGGCCGGCTCGCGGCTCGGTGAGCCGGGAACCGACCCGGCGATGGTCGCGGCCCGCCGGCCCCTTCCCGCGGACCTCTACTGGGAAGCGGTGCGTCGTTGGGTCGCGGTCGAGTCCGTCCGCGACCGGGTCGAGCGCCTCGGCGCCGAGGTCCGGTTCGTCGGCGATCCGCGCGGCGTCGTGGGGGCCTCGGCCGCGATCGCCTGGCCGGGCCGGCGTCGGAGCTACGAGGCGATCGCCTACCGTCGACCGGATCTCCTCGGACGGCCTCGGACGGTCGAGCGCGCCAGCGTGGAGCGCGCGCAGCGACGGTTTCCGTCGCTCTTTCTCTGCACCGACCCGCGGACGCGACGTCTCCTCATCGCCCCCCACACCCCCTGCCCGATCCTCTTCGGCCTCCGGGCGATGCGGGCGACGGACGCGGTGCGGGCGCTCCCCACCCTCCGCTCCGAGCCGATCGACCGATGGTTGCTCTTCGCGACGAACCAAGGGACCGGGGATCACATCGTGGAACTCCCGTTCCCCGAGGCGGCGGTGGGGATGACGGTCGCGCTCGAAGGGACGGTGGCGGGGGCCGCCGCCGTCCTCGCGGGGGGCCACGCGCGCTTCCCGCTCACCGCGCACGACGGGTCGAGAGTCCCGTGCATCGCCTTCGAGCCGACGAAGATCCTGCCGCGGCTCGCGCAGCGCCTCGTGGTCGGTGACCGGCTCCGGGTCTGGGGTTCCGTCTCCGAGGACCGATCGGTGCGACTGGAAGGGATCCAGGTCCGGGCGTGGGTGCGTCGGCTTCCGCGACGGGGGGCGCCTCGATGCTCCGCCTGCCGCCGCGGAGCCCGCTCGCTCGGCCGGCTCCGCGGCTATCGGTGCCCGGGATGCGGTCGACGGTGGCCGCCCGAAGCCGGCGCGTGGCGCGCCCGGGTGCCACCGGTCCCTCGCGGGACGTACCATCCGACCCCCTCCGCCCGGCGCCACCTCGCGCCGCGCGGACCCGAGCCCCGCGTGCGATCGCTCGCGGCGAGCGCGGTCTAAATAGGGGTCCCTCGGTGCCCGGGACGATGACGGGCGGAACCCTGCGCGGCTTCCGGGATTACCCGCCTCCCGACGCCGGAGCCCGATCCGAGATCCGTCGCCGCATGCGCGCCGCCGCTCGGCTTGCGGGGTTCGTCGAGCTGGAGCTGCCGAGCGTCGAGCCGCTCGATCTCTACACCGCGAAGAGCGGCGAGGAGATCGTCCACCAGCTCTTCGCCTTCCGGGACAAGGGCGGTCGGGACGTCGCCCTGACGCCGGAGACCACCCCGTCGCTCGCCCGGATCTACGCCGAGCGGGCGAAGGCGGAGCCGTTGCCCGTGAAGTGGTTCACGATCTCGCGCCTGTGGCGCTACGAGGAGCCGCAGTCGGGTCGATCGCGCGAGTTCTCCCAGTTTAACCTCGATCTTCTCGGGGTCCCCGGCGAGGAGGGCGACGCCGAGGTCCTGGCGACGGCCTCCGCCGCGCTCGACGCCGCGGGGGCCGAGGGGCTCTACGCGTTTCGCCTCAACGACCGCGCGCTCGCGGAGTCGATCGGCCGGGCGCGCGGAGCGCACGACGCCGACCGGTTCTTCCACGCGGTCGATCGGTTCCGCAAGGCCCGCCCCGAGGAGTTCCGGGACGACCTCATCGCGAGCGGGCTCTCCGGCGGGGGCGCTCGCGAACTGGAGGAGTTCTTCCGGTCGACGGGGACGGGGATCGGCCCCCGCGACGCCGAGGCGTTCTTCGATCGCGTCGGGGCCCTTGGGCTCGACGACGCCGGGCGCGCCGGGGTCGAGCGCCTTCGGCGCCTCCTGCGGCTGCTCGGCTCGCTCGGGATCGCCGACCGCGTGCGACTCGACCCGACGGTCGTCCGGGGACTCGCCTACTACACCTCCTCGGTCTACGAAGCGTTCGCGACCACGGGCGACTCGCGCGCGCTCTTCGGCGGCGGCCGCTACGACCATCTCATCGAGCGGTCCGGCGGGCCCCCGACTCCGGCCTGCGGCCTCGCGATCGGAGACCAGACCCTCGAGAACCTGTTGCGGGAGAACGATCGCTGGCCGGAGGGGGAGCCACCGCTCGACACGTACGTGATCGCGGTGCGGGAGGAGGACCGAGCGGAGGCGCTCCGATGGGTCGCCTTCCTCCGGGGGCGGGGGAAGAGCGCCGACTCCGATCCTCTCGGACGGTCGTTCCCGCGTCAGCTCAAGGAGGCGGCCCGTCGCCGCGCGCGTCGGGCGTGGATCGTCGGCTTGAAGGAGGCGGCTCCGCATGCGGTCGTCGAGCGGGATCTTTCGACGGGCGCACAGCGGGAGTTCCCTCCGAGTGAGGCTGAACGCTCGGCGTAAGCCCTTCGATCGTCTCCGCGTCCCAGAGAAGGATCCCGGGCGGGCTCGCGGCGTCGTCGACATAGCCGTACCAGTACACCACGGCGCCTTCGCCGAAGATCTCGGTGTACGGCCCGAGCTGACGGCGGAGGTTCTTGCGGAGCTCGACGTCGTCGCCGAAGTTCGCTTTCGACTCGATCCAGGTGATCTTCTGGCCGAAGAAGTAGATCGGATCGTCCAAGAGGGCGTCGGGGGTCTTCGCGTACTTCCCCCGCAGGTCCTTCTCCGTGCGGTAGCCGACCCCGTGGCGCTCGAGCCACCGCGCGAGCCGCTCCTCCCCTCGCTTCCCGCGCTCCCGTTGGACCTCCATCCCCTTGGGAGAGTAGATGGCGTCGGCTTCGAGGAGGTGCTCGACCTCGGTGCGGAGCCGCCGGTCGGGGGCGCTCTCGGGGCTCAGGAACACCTGCCAGACCTTCCGCCGGGGGATCCCGAGCTCCTTGAGCATCATCTGCCCCATCAGGACCGGGGGGAACTTCCACTCCCGCGCGATGTCGAGGAGGGTGCGCCCGTGGCGCCACTCCGAGGCGAGGCGGGGGACCTGGCGCTGGACGGGATAGAACCGCCGGGTCGCGTCGCGCGTCACCCGGTGGGTATGGATGACCATGAGCAGCTCCTCGTCGCGGTGCTCCTCGTGGGCGATGCGGTGGACGTCCTCGAGGGTCGCGAGGGCGTCGTAGAGGCGGCGGTAGGTCGCTCCGTCCATCGGCGATGACGACTCCCGAAACGGCCGGCCGACCCCGCTCGCCCTCAAAAGCTCTGGCCGACCCTCAGACGTCCCAGGCCGCTCCGACGGTCCGCTCCGAGACCGCCGCGATCGGGGCCGGGCGACGCTTGTGGCGGCTCGCGACGACCCGGGCGAGGATCGGCTCGATCGCGGCCGCGCCCAGCCCGGTGCGTCGCGCGATCTCCTCGGGGGCGAGCCCCCGTTCGAGCCCCCGGAGGATCGGGTCGATCGCGTCGTACGGAAGACCGAGCTCCTCCTCGTCGGTCTGCCCCTCCCACAGCCCCGCGCTGGGCGGTCGGTCGCGGATCGCGGCGGGCAACGCGCGCCGCGCCGCGAGCGCCCGGACCTCGGTCTTGTACAGATCCGCGATCGGTTGGACGTCGACGCCCCCGTCCCCGTACTTCGTGAAGTAGCCGAGCAGGAGCTCCGACTTGTTCCCCGTCCCGAGCACCACGCGGTGGCGCTCGCGGGCGAGCGCGTAGAGGACGATCATGCGGATGCGCGCCTTGGTGTTCCCCCGAGTGACCCGGTCGGCGACCTCGGGGAGGAGCCGGCGGAACTCCTCCTCGATCGGACCGATCGGAAGGGTCCGGCGCTCGATCCCCAGGGCGTCGGCGAACGCCTCGGTCTCGCGCCGCAGGGAGGCAGGGCACTCGGGGTCCGGCAAGAGCACTCCGAGGACGCGGTCCGGCCCGAGCGCCTGCGCCGCAAGATGCGCGACCAGCGCGCTGTCGATCCCTCCCGAGAGACCGACCACGCCCCCGTCGTGGCCGTGATCGAGGGCGTGGCTCCGAAGGAAGGCGAGGATCGTCTCCTCGGCGTGGGGCGGAAGGCGGGGCACGAGGTCGCCGGCGCTCATGCTTCGACGCCCGGCGCCTCCAGCGAACGGATCGCCCGGTACTCCGACTGGCAGGCGCACGAGAGGGCATCGAGCGAGGTGAACTCCTGCGCGAGAGAGGCCCCCCGGATCGCCTCGAGGACCGTCGCGTCGCACGCTCCGCAGTTGTGCGGACCCCGGGCGAGCCCCCCCGCGGTCGGGAACGACACGAGGCGCGCGCTCCCGCGGAACGTCGCCCCGACGCGGAGCGCCTCCACCACGCTCCAGAGCCAGGGGGGGCGATACCGGCCGCGATGGTAGAGCCACTCGACGACCGTACCGTTCTGAATGTGGACGGGGTTGATCGAGAGCGTGTCGAAATGCGCCGCGGCCGTGCGAACGCTCCGAACGACGTCCCGGACCGACTCCTCTTCGGTGAGGTACGGCGGCTTGAGCAACAAGTACCCCTTCGGAGACGCTCCCTCGGCACGAACGCGGTCGGCCGCCGCCAGGTACTCGTCCGGCGAGGAGCCTTTGTTCACGTACCGGCGCAGCACCTCGGGGTCGGTCGACTCGAGCCCGAGCGCGACCTCGAGGGTCCCGGGGAACGCGGCGCGGAGCGGCGCGAGGGTCTCGGCCGACGGGAACTCGGGCAACGTCTCGAACAGGAACCGACGCGCCGAGCGGAACGCGGTGAGGATCGCGACCCGGGAGGCGGGGTCGACCTCCCGATCGTCGAGGAAGCTCCCCGAGGTGTACACCTTGACGTACGGTTCTCCGCGGTAGCGCGCGAGCGCTCGGCGGAGCTGCTCGGCGAGCTCCCCCGGAGTCGCGGAGCGTCCGAGCGTGTCCTTCGAGTAGCCGCACATCGAGCAGCCCTTCGCGTCCGCCCAGTAGCACCCGCGGGTCTTCAGGATCAGGACGAACGCTCGGACGCGCTCGGATCCGATCGCTTCGTCCTCGACCCATTGGTTCACGTACCGCGCGGCGGCGTCGGGGGGAGCGGGAGGCGGTCGCCGCTCGTCGGCGACGATCCGCGCCAACGACGGGCCGCTCACGACTCCTCGAGCGTCAGCGAGATCGGTTGCTGGTCGGCGAGACCGAGCGTTTCGCGCAAGCAGATCGGCGCGACGAACTCGAGCACGTCGGCGTAATGCGTCCGGTCCGGTCGGATCAGATGCCCCGGCGACCCTTGGATGAGCGAGGGGATGCACGTCGCCCCGCCGAAGGTCCGTCCGCTCGCCTGGAATCCGTCGATCCGGATCCCGTTCCAGTGGCGGACCAGGGCGGCGCGCCGCAGCGCCTCGCCCTCGAGCTTCACGTTCAGCGTCCCCGGGTACGGGGCATAGCCGAGGCGAGCGGGGAACTGGGACGCATAGCCGGGCTGGCTCAGGTAGTAGCGGCCCTCGCCGAGCCCCGAGACGAGGATCCCGGCGAGCTCGACGCGGGCGGGTCCCTCGAAGAGCCGCCGGTAGCTCATGTACTCCGCCCGGAGCGCGTCGAGCCCCGCGGGCGTCACGGCGATCGTGGGGCGGCGGCCGACGCGCGCGCGCGCGATCTCGCCGGCCCGCTCCAGCGCGAGCAGATGACGGTCGGCGGCCTGCTGGCTCGCCCCGACGCGCTCGCCGACCTCGAGGGACGTGATCGGGATCGACGCGCGGTCCGCGCCCGCGCTCGCGAGCACGCGGAGGACGCGGAGCTCCTCGGAGCGGGATCGGCGCCGGCGGGCCCGGGGCGCGGACCCGCGCGGGGCGGCGTCGCTCACGACCGCGGCCCTCGGGCGGTGTGGACGCTCGAAACGCCCGACCCGCGGACGATCAGGCGGCCCAGCCGACGGGCCCCCGATTCGTCCCGGATCTCCGCCTCCTCGAGGACGAGATTGAGATGATCGTCCGTCCCCGCGAGCCGTCCGAACACGGAGCGACCGTCCTTGAGCCGGAGCTCCACCTTCTGACCGATCGCGCGCCCGAACGCGGCGGCAAGCGGCGTCGACATCGGTGGGGTGGGAGCGGGCCCGTTCCTTAACGTGTGCGGCCGGGGCCCCACCTTTTGTGCGGGACCTCGTTCGCCCCGATATGACGGCGGAGCCGGGGCTCTCCCGAGGGCTGGATGGCGTCGTGATCGGTCGGAGTTCCCTGAGCCAGGTCGACGGAGAGAACGGGACCCTCGTCTACCGAGGGTTCGATATCCACGAACTCGTGCCCGGGACGCCGTACGAATCGGTCGTACACCTGCTGCTCTACGACGAGCTACCGGGGGCCGACCCGTCGCCCGAGGTCGTTCGGGAGCTCGCGGCGCGACGCACCCTCCCGCCGATCACCGAGCGCGTCCTCGCCGACCTCCCTCCCACGCTGCCCCCGCTCGAGGCGATGCGGACGATCCTCTCCTCGCTCGGCGACGGCGGGTACGGATATCCCCCGACCCGGGCGCAGGGGTTCGATCTCATCGCGCGGCTCCCGATCGCCTTCGCGCGGTTCGTGCGCCATCGCCAGGGGCTCCCGCCGGTCCCGATCGACCCCGAGCGCGGGCAGGTGGAGACGTACCTCCACCAGATGTTCGGCGAGCCGATCGACGGGGAGCGCGTTCGCGCTCTGGAAGGGTACTTCGACCTCCTCGCGGATCACGGGATGAACGCGTCGACCCTCGCGCTGTGCGTCGCGATCTCGACGGAGTCCGACCTCATCAGCGCGGCGACCGCGGCCCTCGGGGTGCTCAAGGGCCCCCGGCACGGCGGCGCCCCGAGCCGGGTCACGGAGATGCTCGACCGCATCGGCGCGACGGAGCGAGCGGCGCCGTGGATCGAGGAGCGGATGGCGCGCAAGGAGATCCTCTACGGCTTCGGCCATCGGGTCTACAAAGTCGACGATCCCCGATCGGAGCTGCTGCACGGCCTCGCGAAGCGCGTCGCCGCCCCCTCCCGCCTCGCGCTCGCGGAGACGGTCGAACGCGAGGCCCTCGCGGCGTTCCGACGCCATCGGCCCTCGGCCCGGATCTATCCGAACGTCGAGTTCTACGGGGCCGTGCTGCTCGAAGCGGTCGGGCTTCCCCCCGACTGCTTCACCCCGACCTTTGCGATCGCACGGACGGCCGGCTGGGCCGCCCATGCCCTGGAGCAGACGCGCGAGAACCGCGTGATGCGCCCGGACGTGCTCTACGACGGACCGCCCGCGGGCCGGGTCTGGCCGCGGGCTCGATCGGGCCGGTGACGGGGAGTTCACCAACCGCACAGATTTAAGCCGGGACGGCCCGGGGGAGGGAGCGAGGTCCATGGGAACCGCGAGCGGCGTTCGTCCGATCGACGCGCGGGGCAACGGACTGCTGACGGCGGGCGCGGCGCTCGCGTTCCTTGGGGTCATCGCGACCGTCCTCGATGCGGTGCTGATCAGCGCCCTGACCCCGGGACTGCCGGCGGCGCAGGTGCAGCTCATGCAGAACGCCCTCTACGGCTGCGTCGCGCTGCTGGTGATCGGGATCGTGCTCCTCCTCGTCGGCGCAGGCCGCGGGAGGGAGTGAATCTTCTCGGCAGCGGAACGGCTCGGGGCGCGCGGGACGGCCGCGCCCCACGGGGTCGATCAGCGCCCGAGGTACGTCAGGAGCCAAGAGTGCACCGAGGGGATGCGGTGCTCGTAGAGCGTCAGGTGTCCGTCCTCGTCCGAAAGGTTGCGCACGGCGTGGCCGATCTCCTCCCCGAGCCATTTCCCATGGGAGTACGGAACGAACCGGTCCTGGCGCCCTTGCCAGAGCGTGACCGGAACGCGGATCTCCTTGGGCGCAAACCCCCACGGACGAACGAACGCAATGTCGTCGTCGCGCCACCCGGCGACCCCGGGGGCGAGCCCGGCGCGCGCGCCGTCGAACAGATACTCTCCCAGCCCCCCGAAATAGACGGCCCGGTCGACCGGGCTCAGCAGCGTCGCCATCGCCGCGTCGGTCGCGGCGCGGTCCCCCCGAACGTAGGACTCCCGTTGCGGGCCGATCACGGCCTCGAGCGCCTCCGCCCCCAGCAGCGACGCGCGCGTCTCCTCGATGTTCGCCTCCCCCGTGTCGGCGAGGTAGTCGAGCCCCTTCGCGTCGTAGGGGGCCGGGGAGGCGAGAGCGACGACCGCGCGAGCCCGGCCGGAGAGCTTCGCCCCGCACGCGAGGGCGTGGGGACCCCCTCCCGAGATCCCCCAGACGCCGAACCGGTCGACCCCGAGCTGGTCCGCGATCGTGCGCACGTCGTCGGCCGCATCGGCGATCGTCCGACCGGGGCGGGGGGTGGAGCCCCCGTAGCCGGGCCGATCGTAGGCGATCAGGCGGATCCCCCGACGCCGGGCGTCCTCCACGTGGGGGGCGTAGAGACGGTTCGACATCGGCGTGCCGTGCAGTACGAAGACCACGGGGCCGTGGGGAGCGCCGACCTCTCGCACCGAGAGCGTCCGTCCGTCGGTGGTCCGGACCGGATACGTCCTCTCGCTCATGGCGCCCTCCGGGGAGGGCCCCCCGACCACGGATCGGGATCCCCCATCCGTTCGGCGATCGTTCGGTCGAAGTCGCAGACCATCGACTCGGTGTCGCTGTAGCGGCCGCCGTGCCACGAGCGGGACCGGGCCCCGGCCTGCGCGAGCTCGCAGACGCGCCAATCCTGCCGGTTGATCTCGTCCCACAGCTCCACGACGTCGCGCGGATCGAAGTTCGGGAGACCGGCGGTGGTGGCATCGAAGTAGAACTCGTTCTCCACGCGCGAGCGACCCGGGGCCAGGGGATCGACCCGGTGGAGCATCGTGTAGTCGGGAGCGAAGCTCAAGAAGAGGTTCGGGAAGAGGACGTAGTAGTAGATCCGGCGCCGATCCTCGGCCCGACGGCTCGCCAGCGGCGGTCGCGACGTGCGCCCTCCTCGCACGAGGGAGTCGCAGCCGTCGACGAGCTCCATGTATCCTCCCGCAAACTCGCCGCGCGCCCCGCGGGCGAACCACGCGTCGTTGGCCCCCGAACGATACGGGGTGATCCGGTTGAGCGTCGGGTGCACCGGGGCGCAATGGTAGCACTCCGCGAAGTTCTCGACCACGATCTTCCAGTTCGCGGCGACGGAGTACTCTCGCCGGGCACCGCGTACCATCCCGTGGACCCCGCCCCATCGCGAGAGGATCGGTCCGAACGATGCGGCGAGAGGCGCCGGCTCCGCCGCGAAGTGGATCCATACGAGACCGCCCTCCTCAGCGACGTGGAGGGGAACGAGTCCTTGGTCGTCGACGCGGAATCCCGGAAGATCGTCGGTGTCGCGGGCGCCGAGGAGACGACCATCGAGGCCGTAGGTCCAGCCGTGGTAGGCGCAGACGATCGGACCGCCGTCGGTCGTCGGGGGGCCGTCGACCAAGCGGGCCCCGCGGTGCCGGCACACGTTGTAGAACGCGCGCAGCTCGCCCGCGCGATCGCGCGCGAGCAGCACGCTCTCCGCGGCGACCTCTCGCATCCAGAACCGGTTCCGCTCGGCGAACTCGGACGACGACCCCACGGCGAGCCAGTTCGCGAAGAAGAGGCGTTCCATCTCTTGGTCGAACCGCTGCGGATCCGTGTAGACCCGCCCGGGCGGGGTCCGGGCCGAGCGATGCGGCGCGTACGGCCCCGGAGCGGCCCCGGCCATCGGGAGCACCACCGCACGGGGGGATTAGGCCGTTCGGGTGCGTCCCGGACGTGGGAGGGAGCGGCCTACAAGTAGGGGCCGGCCCTGCCGAGGGAGATGTCGTTGATCGACCCCGCTTCCGAGATTCCCGAAGCGGTCGTCCGCGGGGTCTTCGATAGCCATCGAGAGGAGCTTCGGGAGCTGCTCGCGATGGTCCGCTCCCCCCGGGACCCGGTGCGATTTCCGATGCGGCTCGCGCAGGTCGCTTCGTTCCTCGAGGGGATCCTCGCCCAATTCGAGCGCGACGGGGGCCCGCGCGATCGGGCCGCCCTCATCCGCGCGACGAACCTCAGCTACGATGCGATGATCCTCGCCATCGAGGCGACCAAGGCGTCCCTGGACGTCCCGAGCGTCCCGCGACGACGATCGCCATCGCCCGAGTAGAGGCACGCCGCCGGTCGGGCGCCGACTCGATCACGTTCGGCCGTAGGTGCCCATGTACTCCGCCGAGGCGAGCGACCGCGCCTTCGCGGCCGTCTCGACCTCGCTCGCCTCACGCCCCGACGGCAGACCGAGAGGCTCGCGAAGCGCGTAGAGCCGGAAAAAGTAGCGATGGGGCGTTCCGGGAGGGGGCGACGGACCGCCGTAACCGTGGTTCTTCCAACTGTTGCGGCCCTGGCGGCTTCCGTCGCCGAGAGTGGCATCGGTCGGGACTCCTTCGGGGAGCCCGGAGGCGCTCCCCGGGAGATCGTAGAGGACCCAATGGACCCACGTCCCAACGGGAGCGTCGGGATCGTCGCAGATCAGGGCGAACGCTTTCGTGCCGGCCGGCACCTCCTCGAAAAGGAGCGGGGGGGACCGGTCGACGCCATCGGCGGTGTACTTCGTTGG
>JAJZMW010000004.1 GCA_021848165.1 Thermoplasmata archaeon | reverse complement strand
CCGGGGTGGAGTACGCGCGGGAGGGGCCCGACGGGATCGGCTGGTGGAAGGAATCGTGGGGATCCACCGCTCTCGTCGAGGTCCGCGCGCGGCGCCCGATGCCGCTCGCGACGATCCGGACGCCGCGCGAACCGTCGGGGCCCGCGGTCGGGCTCGCGGCCGCCTCCGTGCGCCCGCTCGACGGCCGCATCGAAGGGGCCGGGGTCACGACCCTCTCCTGGGCCCGTCGGGAGCGGCCGGAGCTCGGGGACGTCGAGACCGCCCCGCTCCTCTTCGTCGTCGGCCAAGGGATCGGCGGGCCGGAGGCGATCGATCGTCTCGCCGCGGCGAGCGCCCGGCTCGAGCGCGCGATCGCCGGGACCCGTCGCGTCGTCGACGCCGGATGGCTCCCGCTCGACCGCCAGATCGGTCTCACCGGCCACTCGCTCGCCCCCCGGGTCGCGTTCCTCCTCGGCGTCTCGGGCTCGCCGAACCACCTGATCGGGCTGCGACGGGCCCGGGCGATCGTGGCCGTGAACCCGGATCCCGCCGCGCCGGTCTTCCGCGCCGCCGACATCGGGATCGTGGGCCGGGTCGACGACGTCCTCGCGGAGCTCCTCGCCGCGGTGGAGTAGCTAGCGCGGGACGCCGACGGTCCGTTCCGCGGCCTGCAGGCAGGCGAGCAGGTCCTCGAGCGTGGCGCGGGCGCTCGCCGCCGAGACGGCGGTGAGGCGGATGCGGAGCTCGCGGCCGCTCCGCTCGACCGACAGATGGGCGGGATTGTCCGCGGCGAGCGCGGCGACGATCCGCTCCGCCGTCTCGGGCCGGTCGTACTCCCGGCGCAGATCGACGGTCAGTTCGAGGGGTGCTCGTGCTTCGGCGGCGACGATGGGTCCCCTCCCCCGGGGCTCGCCCCGGGCCCGCGCTCGAGCGCGCCGGATCGGATCGGAGCGGTCTTGGTCCGGCGGGCGACCTCCGCCTGCGCCGTCTCGTGGAGGTACCGGGCGATCGACGGCCAGACCTTGCGGTCGTCGCGGAGCTTGTTCTCGAAGTTGTTCTCGTGCACGAACTTCGTGAACGACGCCTGGCTCGCGTCGTCCCAGGCGCCGGAGGGGCGCCCGAGGTAGTAGCCGAGGACGCCGAGGTCGTGCTGGAGCCCTTGCGCGAGCTCCCCCTCGATCGGGAGGAGGGTCGCCGGGTCCTCCCGGCTGAGCATCGTGAGGTCGTAGAGACGGAAGATCCGCTTCAGCTCCTCGATCGGCGCGGGATGGTCGTCGACGCGGATGTCGACCCATCGGTCCGACCCTTCGTCGTAGCCCCCCTTCTCGCGGACGATGAGCATCGCGGCCGACTGCATGCCCCGGCGGTCCCCGCCTTCCCGTTGGGCGGCGGAGAGCGCGGCGAGGAGGCGCTCCGGGAGGTCCCCCGGCGTCGTCTCGAAGGTGCGGGCCATCGCCCGGACGACCCCCGGGCCGAAGAGGATGTTCCCCTGGCACGCGAACCCGTCCCCGACCTCGTGGCCGGCCCAGTCCATGCACTTCGCGCCGGTGTACGACGCGGCCGTCCCGGTGCGGTCGACCACGCCGAGCTGGCGCTCGTCGCGCCCGGGATCGTTCTCGGTCAAGCGGCGGACGACCTCCGAAGCGGCGACGCCGTCGGCGAGCAGGGCGAGCCCGTCGGGACCGTAGCGGACGTTCGCGTACGCCTGGGTCGCGATCGCCCCGACCTTCGCCCGCGCCCACGGAACGACCGAGCCGACGCTGATGAACTTCGACTGGACGGCGACCCCCCACTCCTCGCGCTCCCGATCGTAGGCGACGATCGAGAACGTCCCGAACCGCGGCGCGCCCATCGCCGTGGGGGAGACGACGCGGCTTCTAAGGCTACCGGGGTCCGGAGCCCATCGGCCCCGGACCGATCGCGTCGGCGGCGACGCCGAGCGCGCCGAGGAGCGCTTCCGTCCTCCGGTGCGCTTCCTCGCGGTCCCCGCGGCGGTACGCCGCTCGCGCGAGCGCGAGCTCGCGGTCCCAGTCGGGGTCGTGGCGTCCCTCGACCGCCAGGAGCGCGATCAGCCGGGCGGCGAGATGGATCCGCTGGGCGACCCGATCCTCCTCCTCCGAGGGGGGGCCGCCGTCCGGTTCCGCCGCAGGGGTGTAGGAGACGAGCCCGCGGGGCCAACTGGTGACCTCCCCCTCGTCGCGGCGGACCCGACGGTCGCTCATCGTCCGACCGGGCGCTCCGCGCGGCTACCCCTCATCGGGCGGCGAAGCGGCCGGCGGGGGCGTCGGAGCCGACTTCGCGACCGGGGCCCTGGGCAGCGGGACGCGTTCGCGGACGGCCATCCAGATCGGATCGATCGCGGCGTACAGCGCCGCGGGAGCGCCCCCCGCTTCGAACGCCGCCCCGGCGGCGTCGAGCGCCGCGGACGACGGTCCGAGATCGAGCTGTCGAGCGGCCGCCCATCGAACGGTCGCGCGGGCGAGGGCGAGCTGGGTCGTCGCGACGCGGCGGGCTCGCCGCGCCTCCTTCTCCTCCGCGGAGACCGCGAAGTCGGGGTCCCACTGCGGCGGCTGCGGGGCGGGGATCGCCACCCGGAGCCCCCGGAACGGCTCGGGGATCGTCGGCCACCGGGGCTCGGCGAAACGGACCGAGAGCTGGTCGAGCGCCTCCTCGGCCTCCCGATACTCCCCGTGCGCGAACGAGGTCTCGGCGCGCTCGAACGGCTGGACGAGCTCCGCGCTCGGCGCCCCGCGCCAGAGATCGAGCAGCAGCGCGATCCGCGAGGGGGCGAGCCGGCGCAGCGTCCGGCGCTCGGGGGTCTCGACGACCGTCGGGGCGGCCTCCGCCGGCGGGGCGGAGAGATCCGGGGGTCGGTTCGGGGCTCCGGGCATCGCTCGTCGCTGAGGGAGGCGCTACAGGAACGCCTCGAACTCCTTGGTCACTTCGGGGTACTTGTCGTGGACGGCCTTGAGGATGTTGTGGACGCTCAGCTTCTCGAGCCGGACCCCCTGGAGCGCGTCGATGATCTTGTCGAACGTCGCGTCCGGGAGCGTGCAGAGCTTCTCCTTCGCGTACCAGTTCCGGTAGAGCTTCTCTTCGAGCTTCGCCCGCCAGCCTTTCTCGTAGCGGTCGAGGAACGCCTTCGACACGTCGCCCGCGTGGACCGCCTCCGCGGCGACCTCCCCGCAGATCTTCCCGGCGATGCACCCGTTCGCGATGCCGCCGCCGGTCAAGGGGTCGATCATCCGCGCGGCGTCGCCGACGAGCATGAGGCCGTCGGTCACCGACTGCTTCACGGGCGGGGAGATCGAAACGCCGCCGCCGACGACGTCGATCGTCTTCCCTTTCGCGTAGCCAGGGTGCTTCGCGATCCAGGCGTCGAGGTATTTCCTCGGCTCGGCGATCCCGTGGACCTTGCTCAACTGGACGCCGATCCCCACGTTGGCGAGCCCGTCCGCCTTCGGGAAGACCCAGACGTAGCCGCCCGGGGCGACGGTCCCGAGGAAGAAGTCGCAGTAGCGCGTGTCGCAGTCGACGTTCGTCATGCGGTACTGCAGGCACGTGTCCATGTCGCGCGTCGCGATGTTCGTGGGGAGACCGGCCCATCGGCCGATCTGGCTCTCGAACCCGTCGGCGCCGACCGTCACCTTCGCGCGGATCTCGAACGGCTCGCCGTACTGCTTCGCCCGCACCCCGACGATCCGCCCGCCCTCCTTGAGGACCCCGGTCGCCGCGGTCTTGAGGCGGATGTCGGCGCCGGCGTTGGCGGCGTCGATCGCGAGCGCCTTGTCGAACCCGTCGCGCTCGACGACGTAGCCGACCTCGTTGCCGGCGTGCCTCTCGTTGATCTCGAAGCACTTCTCGCTGGGGGAGTAGATGCGCGCCCCCTCGACCTCGACGTTGATCCACGGGCCGGGCCGGATGCCGACCTCGCTCAGCCAGGCCTTGCTCATCCCCTCGCCGCAGCGCACGGGACTCCCGATCTCCTGGCGCTTTTCGATCATCAGCACCCGCGCGCCGTGGCGGGCCGCCCACTTCGCCGTCATGCTGCCGGCCGGGCCGGCGCCGACGACGAGCACGTCCGTCGTGAGGTCCGCTCCCATCGTTCTCCTCCCGCTCCGCCGCCCCCGCCTAGCCGATCTCGATGGCGCCGACCGGGCATCCTTTGACGCAGATCTCGCACCGGGTGCAGATCTTCTCGTCGAAGGTGATCCGGGTCTCGTCCAGGTAGATGCAGTTCAAGGGGCAGATCCCGACGCAGGCACCGCAGTAGATGCACAGCTGCCCGCTCGACTCGATGTGGAGCTCGCGCTTGTTCGCCATCGGACTCCGGCGTGCCACGGAAGGGGCTCTATTAAAGGGCTCGCCGGACCCGCTCCCGGCTACGTCCCGGAGGGGGCCGGAGCGGGGGATTCCTCGAGGTATTTCTGCGCGTCGAGCGCCGCCATGCACCCGAGTCCCGCGGCCGTGACCGCCTGACGGTACCGATGGTCGTAGACGTCCCCCGCGGCGAAGACCCCGGGAACGTTCGTGTGCGTGATCTCGGTCGTTTTGAGGTAGCCGTGCGAATCGACCTCGAGCGCGTGGCGGAAGACCTCCGTGGCGGGATCGTGGCCGATCGCCACGAAGAGCCCCTGCGCGGGGATCGTGCGGGGGGCCGCGGCCTTCCGTTCCCGAACGACGATCCCCTCGACCGACTCCGCGCCGAGGACGTCGACGATGTCGGCGTCGAGCACGAAGTGGATCTTCGGGTGCTCCCGCGCCCGGCCCTGCAGGATCGAGCTCGCGCGCAGCTGCGGGCGCCGGTGGACGACGGTCACCCGGGTCGCGAACTTGGTCAGGAAGAGCGCCTCTTCCATCGCGGAGTCGCCGCCGCCGACGACCACGATCTCGCGCCCTTTGAAGAAGAACCCATCGCACGTCGCGCACGCCGAGACGCCCTTGCCGCGGAGCCGCTGCTCGTTCGGAAGGTCGAGCCAGCGGGCGTTCGCCCCGGTCGCGACGATCACCGCCTCCGCGTGGACCGTTCCCATCGATCCCGTGACGAGGACGAACGGGCGGCGGGAGAGATCGACGGAGCGGACGTTGTCGTCGAGGAACGTGGTGCCGAACTTCGCCGCCTGCTGGCGCATTCGTTCGATGAGCTCGGGTCCCTGGATCCCCTCGGGGAACCCGGGAAAGTTCTCGACCTCGCTCGTGAGCGTGAGCTGGCCCCCGGCGGGGACCCCGGAGAGGACGAGCGGCGCGAGGTTGGCGCGGGCCGCGTAGAGCGCCGCCGTGAGCCCCGCCGGCCCGCTCCCGACGATGGCGAGGCGGACCGACCGCACGGGGGGATCGTTCACGGCCCGGAGAGCGAGCGGCGCCTCAAAAGCGGCTCGCCGCGCCGCCCCCGGGGTTTCCCGAAGGTAACCGTACCCGGTCGGGCGGGTCCCCTTCGGAGTAGTGGGAGCGATAGTAGAGGAGCGGCAGCCCGTCGGCCCCGATCTCGATGTTCTCGGCCTCCGCGAGGATGAGCCAGTGGTCGTGGGCCCGGTACGACGCGACGACATGGCACTCGAGGCTCGCGAGGCCCCCCTCGACCCAGGCGAGCCCGCGCGGGCTCCGGCGGAGAGGGAGGTTCCGGAACTTCTCCTCGGGCGGACGGTCGAGCGCCATCCGTCGGCCGACGTCCTCCTGGTCCGCCCGCAGGACGGTGATCGCGAAGCGGGCGGAGCGGCGGATCGCCTCGGCCGAGTTCGACTCGTCGCCGATGCTCACCAGGACGGTCGGCGGGTCGAGGGCGACCGAGAGGAAGGCGTTCACCGTGAGCCCGAGGTCGCGCTCCCTGTCGCGGGTGGTGACGACGCAGACGCCCGTCGCCCAGCGTCCCATCGCCTGACGGAACCGCGCGGGATCGACGTTCGGCATTCGGTTCACTCCCCCTTCCACCGGAAGAGGTAGACGGCCGCCGCGAAGAGGACCGCGGCGAAGCCGAGGACCACGAGCAGATCGCCGAACGCGCGGCCGAAGTTCTGGAAGAGCATCGCCTGGTTCATCCCGTCGATGACGTAGTAGAGCGGGAGGAGCTTGGCGACGACTTGGAGACCGGGACCGAAGTCGGAGACCGGGAAGAACGTCCCCGCGAGGAACATCATCGGGAAGGTGATCACGTTCCCGATCACCGCCGCGCTCTCCGGGGTCCGCGCGATCGACCCCGCGACCATCCCGAGCGAGACGAAGAGGAGCGGGCCGGCGAAGAGGAACGGCAGCAACCAGACGTTGAGGATCACGTGGGCGCCGAAGACGACGACCCCGAAGCCGAGCATGATCGCCGCCGAGAGGAACGTGAGCATCGTGTACCAGAGGACGCGGGAGGCGAGCCATTCGTCCCGGGTCAGCGGCGTCAGGGAGAGCTGGCGGAAGATCCCGTCCTTGCGGTAGGTGCTCGTGACGTCGACCATGGAGAACATCGGGCTCGTCAGGATCGAGAAGCCGATGAGGCCGGGGACGAGGTAGTCGATGTAGGTGAAGATCGTCGAGCCGACGTTGTACTGGGTCGTCCCGAGGATCGCGGTCCCGTTCGCGGCGGCCAGGTTGAGGTAGTTGAGGACCCCCGCGACGGCGCCGTAGGCGCTCCCCGCGGCGCTCGCCGCCTGCGGGTTGGTGAAGAGCGTCACGTTGACGGGACGATGGGCGAGGAAGCTCGCCTGGAATCCGGCCGGGATGACGAGGCCGACCGGGTTGTTGTTCTGGCCGAGCCACGTGGAGAGATTGCCGACCGACGGGCTCACCAGGTCGACGCTCACGAGGTTCGTCCGGTTGAGGTCGCTCAGGAACGCCTGGCTGAACGGGGTCGCCGTGCCGTTCGCCGCGTGGTCGAAGTTCTGCACGTAGAGCGTCACCGGTCCGCTCCCCGAGCCGGCGAAGATGAGCCCGAAGAGCAGGATCAGGATCAGCGGGAAGACGAGCGAGAAGAACAGCGCGATCGGGTTGCGCAGGTACCCCCGCGCGGTGACCTTGAGGTCGGCGAGGATCCGGGCGCCGTTCATGCCGGGACCTCCGGTGCCCGTCCGTTCGCCGACTTCAGGACCCCGTCGTCCATCTGGCCGACCAGCCGAACGAACACGTCCTCAAGGGTGTCCCGCTCGGTCGAGAAGCTCACCCACGCGAGGCCGCTCGCCCGCAGCGCGTCGAGGATCGCGATCGCGTCCTCCCGGGTCTGGAGGACGATCTCGACGCGGCCCGCCTGCCAGTGGATCTCGTTCGGGAACCGCGCCCGCAAGAACGACGCCACGTCTTCGCCGGCGTCGATCCGTAGCCGCGCGGGCCCCCCGAGCCGCTGGATGATCTCGGCGGGGGAGCCGTCCGCCACGATCCGACCGTGGTGGATGATCGCCACGCGGTCCGCGAGGATCTCGGCCTCCTCGAGATAGTGCGTGGTGAGGAACACGGTGCGCCCCTCGCGGCGCAGGCCCCGGATCACCTCCCAGATCCCGCGGCGCGCCTGCGGGTCGAGTCCGGTCGTCGGTTCGTCCAGGAAGCAGAC
Organism: Thermoplasmata archaeon; assembly: GCA_021848165.1. Lineage (GTDB taxonomy): Archaea > Thermoplasmatota > Thermoplasmata > Lutacidiplasmatales > UBA184 > Lutacidiplasma. The sequence continues at coordinate 1,259 of JAJZMW010000004.1, read as the reverse complement.
CTTCGGGTCGTTGACGAGGGAGAGGGCGAGGCCGAGCTTCTGCTTCTGCCCGCCGCTGAGCGTGTCGAAGCGGGACTCCGCCTTGTCGGTGAGCTGCACTCGCGCGAGCAGCGCCGCGGGGTCCGGGCGCGTGCCGAAGAGCGTCCCGTAGTACTCGATCGCCTCGCGGGGGCGGATCTTCTCGAAGAAGCGGAAGTCCTGCGGGATGACCCCGATCTGGCGGTGCAGGGGCCTCCCCTCCGACCACGGATCCAATCCGAGGACCTCGACGGCCCCCCCGGTACGGGCCCGCAGGCCCTCGAGGATCTCGGTGGTCGTCGTCTTCCCGGCGCCGTTCGGGCCGAGGAACGCGAAGACGGTGCCCGCCGGGACCCGGAAGCTGACGTGGTCCACCGCCTGCACGTCCGGGTAGGTCTTCACCAGATCGTCGACGACGATCGCCTCGGCCATCGCCCGCGTCGGAGCCGCGGCCGCCTATCAACTCTCGGACGGCCACCGCCCGACCGCCCGCGGGGGAGGGGGGGAGGGCGCGGGGCGCGGCCCCGACGGGAGCGGCGCGGGAAGGGCGGATCCGATCGGCTTCGGCCACGACCCGTAGGTCGTCCGGTGCACCCGCTCGATCGGAATCGGGGTCGCGACGGCGGGGGCCGTCGTTTCGCCCCGACCACCCTTCCGCTCCACGAGAGGTGCGACGGCGTACCAGTATTTAGACAATGTAATGATACAAGCGTTACTATAGTTACAACGCGGGCTCCGCTCCCCGACGACCGAAGAGGACGAGAGCGACTTTTCCCTGCTCCGTGAGATGGACGCGTCCGCGCGGTCCGCCGGGATCGACCCGCACGAACCCCCAACGTCGTTCGAGCGGTTCGAGCCGGCGGCGCAGCAGGCCGTGAGCCGCCTGGGAGGACCGCGGAGCTCCGGCGCCGGCGTCGCCCCGCTCGAGGCGGAGCTCCCGCAGGAGCTCGTGCTTGCGGAGGGAGCCGCCGCGCCGCTGGAGCGCTTCGAGGACGCCGACGAGCTCCACCGAGGGCTGCCGGAGCTCGTAGACCCCCACCGGCTCGACCGTGTCGACCACGTCGTTGATCGGGCGCACCTTCGGCGCGTGGCCCGTGTACCAGGCGCGGGAGACCCGGACGTAGTACGGTTCCCCGCGCCAGAGCATGCAGGCGAGGGTCCCCGCGATCGCGGTGATCTTGGTGCCGGTGGAGACGTTGACCTGCAAGGGAACGACGCCCTCGGCCCGTCGCTCGAGGCGG
>JAJZMW010000153.1 GCA_021848165.1 Thermoplasmata archaeon | reverse complement strand
GGTACCAGGGGATCCGCCCCGCTCGGCCGCGCGGGGAAGAGGAGTTCGACGCCGGGGCGAAGTTCCACGTGCCGGCGAGCGTTCCCTACATGCGCTACTTCCTCGCCCACGTCCTCCAGTTCCAGTTCCACCGAGCGCTGGCGCGCAAGATCCGCGCGACCGGACCGCTGCACCGGGTGTCGATCTACGGCCACCCCGAGGCGGGGGAGGCGCTCGGCGCGATGCTGGCGATGGGGTCCTCTCGCCCGTGGCCGGAGGCCCTCGCCGCGATCGCCGGGACCCGGAGCATGAGCGCGGACGGCCTCCTCGAGTACTTCCGCCCCCTCCAGGAGTGGCTCGATCGGCAGAACCGGGGCCGGCCCGTGGGGTGGTGAACGTGGCGCCCCGGCCCGTTCTCTACTCGCTCCGCCCGAGCCACTACTGCGCGTGCATCGAGCGCGCCCTCGCGCTCAAGGGGATCCGGTTCGACACCGTCGAGGTCCCGTATCACGACAAGCGCCGCCTCCTGCGCGACACCCATCAGGATTACGCGCCGGCGATGCGCCACGGACACCGCATCGTCGCCTGGGAGGATCTGCCGCGCTACGTGGAGCGCCTCGCCCCCGCGCCGACGCTCTACCCGCCCGGGCGCGCGGCGCTCGCCGAGACCCTGGAGAACTGGGGACACGAGGTCCTCGAAGCGCGGGTCTGGCCGGCGGTCGTGACCGAGATCGGCGCGCAGTTCCGGGATCCCGTGGAAGCCTGGGTCTTCGAAGAGATGCAAAGCCGCACCCGCGGCTCGTTCGACTCGCTCCGGGCCCGTCGCGCCGAGCTGGACGCCGCGGTGATGCCCCACTTCGAGCGGATCGACCGGATGCTCGTCGGACGGGAGTATCTCCTCGACCAGCCGAGCCTCGCCGACTGCGGCGTCTACGGGGGTCTGTGGCCCTGGCTTTTGGCCCGGGGGTCGGCCCCGGCGCGCTTCGGACGGCTCAACCGCTGGATCGCACGGGTCCAAGGGTGGGGAACGGCGGGAGATCCTCCCGGGCGGGGAGGTCCCGATGGTAGGCGCCGTAGTACGGCACCCGTTGGGCGACGACGCGGCGGAACGCCTCGCGGAGCTCCTCGTCGCTGAGACCGCGGGTCGGTACGAGGTCGTCGCTGCGGTTCAAGCAGCCTTTGAGCTCTCCCTTGTGGGTCACCCGGACCCGGTGGCAGTTCGCGCAGAACTCCGGATTGTGCACCGGATCGACCAGCTCGACCTCCGCGCCGCGGAAGAGGTAGATGCGACGATGGTGCATCTCCCGGACGAGCACCTTCTCCGCGTGCGCCTCGAGCCAGCGGCGCAGCGATCCGATGTCGATCATCCAGTCGCGGTGCTGCACGAGCTCGGGCATGAACTGGATCAGCTGCAGCTTGAGGCCCTCGCCCGCCGCCACGTAGTCGATCATCTCGGGGAGGCGGTCGATCGTCTGGCGGAGGACGACCATGTTCAACTTGACCGGCTTGAGGCCGACGCGCAGCGCGGCCCGGATCCCGCGCAGGACCGGGGCGAGCGCCCCGCCGCGGATCGAACGGAACTCTTCGGGTCGGACCGAGTCGACCGAGACGTTGACCCGCTTGACCCCCGCTTCGCGGAGGCCCTCGGCCCGAGACTCGAGCATCGAGCCGTTGGTCGTCAGCGACACATCGGGAACGTGGCGAACGGTCCGATCGACGATCTCCTCCAGATCCGGGCGGACGAGCGGTTCGCCCCCCGTATATTTGATGGAGCGGATCCCGAACTCCCGGGCGACGCGGACGATCCGCTCGACCTCGCGGGGGGAGACCTCCTCCTCGTGCGGGGCCCGCGGCCGATGGGTCGGGCCGAGGCCTTCGTCGTGGCAGTAGACGCAGGAGAAGTTGCACCGCTTCGTCACGCTGATGCGGAGGTCGGTGACGACCCGCCCGTAGGCGTCGCTCAGCACGCCCCGACGATGTCACGACCCCCTATGAAGGGGGTGACCGGGGAGCCGCGGTGGCGACGGCGCCGCGCGCCCGAGCGAGGAGGACGACGAGCAGGAGCAGGGTCGCGCCCAAGAAGGCGAACTGCAGCGGGGCGAGCGAGAGGGGGAGGAGCCCCGCGGCGAAGAGCATTCCGAAGGCGGCGGTGACGATCAGCACGGCGAGGGCGGCGACCGCCGGGGGCCACAGGAGGGGGGCGCGCGCGCGCAGCGCGATCGCCCCGGCCGCCCCCGCGAGCACGAGGAGCAGCAGCGCGCCCGCCCCGACCGTGTGGAGCGTACCGACCCACGGCGACGAAGGGGTCGGGCCGTAGGCGGTCACGAGAGCGGCGAGGAGGACCAGCCACGCGATCGCGAGGACCGTCAGAGCGACGACCCAACTCGCCCCGGTCCCGCGGCCGCTCATCCTCCCGTGCGGAGCGCGTCGCCCAGATGAGCTCTCGGCACCGGTCCCCCGGCTATGCCGCCGGCGGGGGGTCGTGGAACCGCGCGGCGAATTGGGGGGAGGCGGTGTGGTTGATGAGGGGCCCGTTGAGCAGGTTCGTGTTCCCGCCCACCGCGATCGCGCCCGCGTCCGTGGCGATCCACGTGCTCCGCAGCGCCACCCGGATCACGCGACCGTGGATCGCGCCGTAGGTCACCTCATCGTCGAAACGGATCAAGCGGTCGCTGAGGAGCAGGATCCCCGAGACCACGTTGCTGAGCGTGGCCTGGAGGGCGAGAGAAAGGACCAGCCCGATCAGACCGGAGAGCGTGAGCACGGTGAGGACGGAGGCGAGCCCCGTGTAGGTCACGACGCCGATCGCCGCGATCCCCACCCCGAGGATGCGAGCGGTCTCGAGGATCGCGCGGGTCGTCGGGCGGCGCGCCCCGGCGCGTCGCGCGACGCGGCCGAGCGCGCGCCCGATCCCCTCGAAGAATCCGACGCACACCGTCACGATCGCGGCGGATCCCCCGACGAGCTCCGCAAGCTGCTCGGCGTCCATCGGGCGCGGGAGGTCCCCGGGCCGATTTATCCGATGCGACGGCCCCGAACGCCGGTCCGGTCGCGCGTCTCGTGTCGAACCGAGAGTATTTCAGGGGTCGACGACGACCGAACCCGACGGCGATGGACGAGAACCGATCGGACCGGGCGCCGCCGAAGGCGCTCCCCGCCGCGGTCCCGGACCTCCTCGAGGCCATCTGGAACGCCACCCCTCCGATCGTCGGGACGGTCGGCGGGCGGTTTCGATGGCGGACCGGCTCGGCGGAGGTCGTCGCGGAGATTCGCCGTCGGCTCGCCTGGCAGCTCGGTCCTTGCACCCTCGGGGTCGACCCCGCGCGAGCTCGGTCGCTTTCGCTCGAGCCGAACGCTCCCGGCGATCGCCCGTGCGAGATCGTCCTCTATCCCTCCGTGGCCGAGCCCGGCCCGCACGGGGTTCTCGGCTCCGACGCCACGCTCTACCTGTGCCTATTCTACTCGCTCGCGAGCCCCGGGCCGGACCCGAGCCCTTCGGAGGCGGCGCGGGCCTACTTCCGCGTGACCGAGGCGCTCGACCGATACCAGGACGACCTCTCGCATCTCTACCCGAATCGCCGTGTGCGCGCCATCGACCTCCCGATGCCCGGATGGATGCGCCAGGCCCTCCGGCCGACCACGACGAACTATTGCCGCATCCTCAGCGCGTAGGCGAACGACGCCCGGTCGCCGTTCTGGTCCCTCGGCGTAACGGCGCTCCCGCCGGCACGTACGAACCGACGGCGCAAGCGTCGAGGCGGGGGGGAGAATGGACACGGGGGGATTTGAACCCCCGACCTCTGCTTTGCGAAAGCAGCGATCTTCCGCTGATCTACGTGCCCGGCGGTCGACCGGACCGCGGCTCGGGCTTAACGGTTCCGGGCGCATCGAACCGACGGCCGCGGCGACCTTCTGGTTCGAGCCCCCCCGACCGCCCGGTGCGGATCCGTTGGCGTTCGCTTCCCGAGGTCGAGATCGCGCGCCGGGAGCCACGGTGGAGGAGCTTCGGTCCGGGGCAGCCGGAGGGCGAAGTCCGCGCGGGAGCCGGCAGCGGTGGATCTCGAAGCGCACGGGGCGCGGCGCTCGAACTTCCGGTGGTGGGGGCCCGACGACGCCGGGTCGAGGTCGACGCACGGCGCTACGGAACGAGCGACGCCGCCTCGCGAGGGATGGCGTTCCCGCTCCCCGGTGGGGCGGACCCGCGTTCAGGCCACGGCCGGCGCGACCGGGGCGGTCTGGGGTGGGGAGCGGGGGCTCCGCGCGGGCGACCCGGAGGCGGCCGCCGTGGGGGAGGCCGTCGTCGATCCTCGGCTCCCGTCCCCCGGCGGAGTCCGCGGCGGGCTCCGCCGCATCGGGGCGATCACGCGCGTGTCCCCGTCGTACCGGAACAGCTCGGCGTACCGACCCCAGTTCACGATGTTCTGGATCTTCTCTTCCGACGGCGTCGTCGTGAACTCGATCAACCGCGTCAGGTCGTCCTCGTGGAGGACCCCTTCGGGCGCCCCTTCCAAGGCGCGGACCAGGGTGCGGAACAAGGTCGTCCGCTTGAGCTGCTCCCGGACGATCGATTTGCGCCCCCGGATCGAACCCTTGAGGAACGCCCGGCCCGTGTCGGTGAGCGTGGCCCGCCCGTCGGAGACCGTGACCATGTCGAGCGCTTCCGCGAAGTCGATCGAGGGGAGGATCTCATCGATCTCGAGGTCGAGATCGTCGGCGAGCCGGGCGATATCGTCCGAACCTTTGTGGGCGTCCAAGAGGACCAAGAGCCCGGTGACCTCGCTCACCGAGGACTTCGGGTATGTCGTCGGCATCGAGGAGAGTTGGCCTCGACGTAGGAAGCGGGGGGTCGTCTATAACCCTTGTCCAACGGGGGCGGTCAGGCGGGGGCCGACGGCGGAGGAGCGTCCGGAGCCCCGGGACGGGTCCCCTCGGTGATCAGGGAGTACACGCGGTCGGTCAGCTGGTAGAACGCGTCGGACTTGCGATCGCGGGGCCGCGGGAGGTCGACCGCGACCTCCGCGAGCAGGTGCGCGGGACGTCGCGAGAGGACCATGATCCGGTCGGCCAGCACGAGCGCCTCCTCGATGTTGTGCGTCACGAGGACGACCGCGTCGGGCGGAAGCCCCGGGTCGCGCCAGAGCTGCAGGACCTCCTCTCGGAGGCCCTCGGCGGTCAGCGGATCGAGCGCGCTGAACGGCTCGTCCATCAGAAGGATCGCGGGCTCGACGGCGAGCGCGCGGGCGAGCCCGACCCGCTGTCGCATCCCGCCGGAGAGCTCGCGGGGGTACGCCTCCTCGAAGCCGACGAGCCCGGTCACCGAGATGTAGCGCTCGACGGCGGAGCGGACCTGCTCCGGGTCGCGGTGCATCGCCTCGAGGCCGAAGCCGACGTTCTGCCGCACCGTCAGCCACGGGTAGAGGGCGAAGCTCTGGAAGACCATCGCCATCCGCGAGCAGACCGACGTGATCTCCTGGCCCCGGAAGCGGATCGTCCCCCGGGTCGGCTGATCGAGGCCGTGGATGAGCCGCAGGAGCGTCGACTTCCCGCATCCCGAGGGTCCCACGATCGCGACGAAATCGGAGTCCGAGACCTGGAAGGTGATGTCCTGCATGATCGCCATCGACCCATGGCGAGAGGCGAAGCTCTTGTCCAGGTGCTCGACGTCGATCAGCCCCATCGGTCCTCCCGGGATGTTCCTACGTCCGCCGCGACACCCCTCCGCGGCCGGTCAGTCGTACCGATAGCGGGTGGTCGCGATCCGATAGAGCGGTTTCCATAATAGCTCGTTGATGGCGATCACCGTCGCGACCAACGTGAACAGGGCGGCGGTCATCAACGGGAGTCCGTGGGGTTCGACGAACCCCACGTCGAGGAGCGAGCCCACGCCAAAGAGCTGGAACGTTTGCGACGGGGTCACCTGGAGATACTCGGCGACGATCAAGGTGTTCCATCCCCCGCCGAAGGCGGTGATCGCGCCGGTCACGAACGCCGCGAAGGCCCCCGGGAGGAGCACGCGTCGCAGGAGGGAGCGACCGCGGAGCCCGAACGAACGGCCCGCCTCGGCGAGGTCGGGCGGGACGCTCCGCAGGCCGGCGAGGAGGTTGAAGAAGAGATACCAGATCATCCCGGTCATCAACATGAGGATCGAGGAGGCCTCCGCACCGAGGAGCGGGACGAGGCCGAAGATGATCGCCGGGAAGAAGGCGGTCGCGGGGATCGACGCGATGACCTCGATCATCGGCAGCCCGACGCGCGAGCCGAGGCTCGGTCGGGTCAGGTAGACCGCGAGCGGGAGGGAGATCGCGAGGCTGACCGCGAACGCGGCGACGACCCGCAGGAGCGACGCCCCCATCGCGAACGGTAGGGAGAGGATCTGACTCTGCACGCTCGGAGGGATCGGGGCCGAGAACACGTGGAAGACCGCGACGCCGATGGCGATGACCATCAGCCACACGAAGAACAGGATCACCCCGAGGACGAGGTAGCCGACCGCGCTCCGCGCGCGAGGACGCTCGCGCCGTCGGAGGGGGCGCGTCGTGAAGGCCGCGAGCTGAGCGAACGGCGTGCCGATCCGGGAGACGCCGGCCCGGACCCCGCGGGTGACGTACGACGCCGCGCGCCGCATGCGCGTCGCGCCCGTCCGAGATTCGGACGGGCCCTCTCCGCTCGGCGTCTGGTCGTAGCGGTAGCGCTCCGCCAGCCGGCCGAGCGGTCGCCAGAGAGCGAAGTCCATCACGATGATCAGGATCACGAGCGGCACGATCCCCGCGACGAAGGCGGAGGCGTCCCCCGCGCTCGCCGCGAAGGAGAGATAGCTCCCGATCCCGGCGAGCGGCTGCTGGTTGTAGCTGGTCGTGAAGATCTCCGCCTCCACCAAGAAGAACCATCCCGCGGTCCACGAGAGGATCGAATTGTAGACGAGGCGGTTGATCGTCGCCGGAAAGACGAGGCGACGCATCCGCTGCAGGCCGCTCGAGCCGAAGGAGTCCGCGGCCTCCCGGAGCTCGACCGGGATCGACTTGAGCGACTCGTAGACCCCGAAGACCATGTTCCAGGCCATCGAGGTGAAGATCAGGAAGACGCTCGCGAGGTTCGGCCCGATCCAGTCGCCCGGACCGAAGACTTGGATGAAGAAGACGATCGCCACCGGAAAGAAGCCGAGGATCGGGACCGACTGCAGGATGTCGAGGACGGGGATCATGACGCGCTCCCCGGTCCGTCGCGTCGCCGCGTAGTACCCGTACGCGAGGGAGAACCCAAGGCTCATCGCGTAGGCGGCGACCATCCGGGTGAACGAGTACCCGAGGTCCGTGATCGCGGTCGGAATCTCGGCCCAGAACGTCGTGCCGTTGAGCCCGAGCGCGATCCCGGCGGGGATCGCCGCCAACAGCAGCGCGGCGTAGAGGACGGCGGATCGACGCGCGGAGCGACTCCACTCAGGGCCCGCGTCGTCCGGCGAACGGCCCGCCCGCGGCGGAGCGCTCGGGGTCGGTTCGACGCGGGCCGGCATCTGCGGGCTCATCGGTCCCTCCTCCATGCGCTTCGCCGCGGGGCATGGTCGCGCGGGCGACGCGCGTCGGGCTATTTCTGCGACGCGCCCCTTCCCGCGGCCGGCCGTCGCGCTCGTCCGCCGGGGGAGCGCACCGCCGTCGCCGAAGCAACGTTTATCAACGGCGCCCCGCTCCCAGCCTCCGTAGCCCCGTAGTGTAGTGGCCAATCATGCGAGACTCTGGATCTCGCGACGCAGGTTCGAACGCCGCGCGATGTCGCAGGGTCGCCGGCCGGAACTCCTGCCGGGGCTACTCTGCGAAGGATCCGAACGTCACGATGCGGGGGTGCTCCAGCTCGGCCAATCCCGGACGCGCGGCGCCGGGGGCTACCGAGGCAGGGCTTAGGACCCTGTTGCCTAGGGCATGCGCCGGTTCAAACGGGAGGAGGGACCGACCCTCCCCACCGGAGACTCCGGCCCCCCGCATCTCCCGTCGTGGAACGACGCCCCGGGAATGACCTCCGCGGTCGTCGCCCCGGGGGAGCTCGCCCGGCTGACCCCGAACGGGATCGACCGGCTCCTCGACCGGTTGGAGAGCGAGATTCCGGTCGAGGCGCCCTGGGCCGAGATCGGCCCTTCGGCCGGCGACCGGGCGCTCGTCTTCGGCGACACGCACGGCGACGTCGAGAGCCTCCGACCGATCGTGGAACGGTTCGTCCAGAGCGAGGACGCGGTCCTCGTGGGGCTCGGCGACTACGTCGATCGGTCGCCGAGGGAATCTCCGTACGGATCGGCCCTCGAGGCGCTCTGGCTCTTGGAGTGGAAGGCGCTCCGTCCGCGTCGGGTCGTCCTGATCCAAGGCAACCACGAGACGGTGGACTCGATCCCGTTCGCGCCGCGGACGTTCGAGCCCGAGGTCCGGGCGCTCTGGGGGGACGACCCCCGGCGGGCCGCCCGGCTCGCCGCGCTCCTCCGCCGGGGCCCGCTGGCCGCCGCGACGAGCTCGGGGGTCTACCTCGCCCACGCCGGCTTTCCGCGCGGGCCCCTCCCGGCTCCCTGGACGCGGGCGGTGGACCCGGGCGATCTCGACCGGCTCGCCGAGATCGTCTGGGCCGACTGCTCCGCGTCCCAGAACCGCCGCGGCGCCGCCCCGCCGTTCGGAGAGGCGGACCTCGCGAGGTTCTTCCGCACCTCGGGGCTGCGCGTGTTCCTGCGCGGCCACGATCCCGACATCACCGGCCGCCCGCTGTGGAACGGGCGGTGCCTCACGCTGCACACGACGCGCATCTACGCCCGCTACGGAGGCGTCCTGTACGCCGAGGTCCCGCTCGCCCGGTCGGTCGGATCCGTCGACGACATTGTCGTCACGGCGATCTCGGGGTTGCGGTGAGACTCGGCGTCACCCCGAACTTGGCGTCGCCGCCGACGAGCGAAACGATGACCCACAGGAGGAACGCGCCAATCACGAGGGCGATGGCGATGCCGACGGGGATGAAGGCCAGCCCGATGGCGGCGAACTTGGACGGGTCG
>JAJZMW010000110.1 GCA_021848165.1 Thermoplasmata archaeon | reverse complement strand
TGCGCCGTTCCGGCGCAACCCCCCCCGCCCTTGCCGCGACTTCCTCACGGAAGGATTATCATGGGTCCCTCGCCTCCGGGCGATGGGCGGTGCGGCGCGCCGCGGGATGTTCATCGATGGGATCCGGCGCGGCGGAGAAGGGGCACCGGGCGACGACCTCCGCGGCCGTCCTCCTCGCGGTCGGCCTCCTCCTCTTCGTCGCGATCTCCGGGAGCGTGACCGCGCTCGGGGCCGGCTCCGCAGCCTCGGCCCCCCCGGTCGCCTCGGCGTCGCTCGCGGCCCTCCAATCGGCCCCTCGCGCGGCCGTGCCGGTGCTCGCCGGTGGCCCGGCCGCCCCCACCGTGCTCGGACCCTATTCGGGGGAGGTCTCGGTCTTCGTCTCCTTCCCGTTCTCGCACCCGGCGCAGCTCGCCCAGCTGCTCTCGCAGCTCTCCGACCCATCGAGCCCGCAGTACCACCACTACCTGACCCGGACCCAGTTCGACAGCCAGTTCGCCGCATCGAACGCGGTCTATGCGGACGCCGAGTCGTACCTCGCCTCGTTCGAGAACGTGCACCTGACGACGTTCGAGGATCGCAGCGGGCTCCTGGTCGACGGGCCCGCCGCCTCGATCGCAAGCGCGTTCGGCGTTGCCTTCGAGTCGGTCTCCTCCCCCGGCCGCGGGAGCTACTACCAGGCGGTCGGTACGGCGACGCTCCCGGCTCCGATCTCCTCCGGTGTCCGGCAGGTCCTCGGCCTCTCGAGCTACCTCAACGTCGCTTCGGACATTGCGGGGGTGCACGCGCTCCCGCCCGCGGCGATCGCCCCGAGCCGGACCGCCGGGTACCCGACGCCGCTCCTGTCGAGCGGGGTCCAGTACCTCTACGGCTCCGATCTTCAGGTCGCCTACGACGAGCAGTCGCTCCTCCAGGTCGCGCTGCCGACCCACGAGGTCGTGGCGACGATCCTCTGGGCCGGCTGCACCGTGACGAGCCAGCCGTGCCCGTCGAACGATCTCACCGCCCCGTTCATCCCCAGCGACGTCTACAACTACTACAACCAAACGATCCCGGCCGGTCAGCCCCATGCGTCGGTCTACGGGGTACCGTTCGACGGCGCCCCGGCCCCGGGCCCCTCCGCCAGCAGCGACGTGACGAACGCCGCCCTCGAGAACACCTTGGACCTCTCGATGGTCGGGAGCACGGCGCCGGGGGCAACGGTCTACAACGTCTACGGCCTCAACTCCCTCAGTACGGAGACCGACGCAGCGATGGCCTACATCCTCAACCCGACGTCGACCCCCGGACTCAACAACGTCAGCGTCGTGTCGAACTCGTGGGGCGGGCAGGACCGCAGCGACGCGGCCTGGAACGGCTACATGCAGGAGGCGGCCGCCCGCGGTATCACGGTCCTCGCCTCCTCCGGTGACTCGGGGGACAACCCGGGGAGCTCCGTGTACCCGGGAACGAACGTGGAGTTCCCGTCCTCGGTCGGCTTCGACACCTACGGCACGGTCGGCATCGGGGGCACGACGCTCACCGTCAACATGAACGCGGGTCCGAACTATCTCCACACGACCTCCGAGATCGCCTGGTACGACGCGGTGAACCTGCTGGGGAGCGCCGGCGGAACGAGCGGCTACTTCCCGATGCCGACCTGGCAGGCATCGACCGAAGCGGCCGGCTACATCTCCGCGCACGCGTCCGCCGGCCAGCGCGGGACCCCCGATCTCTCGGCGATCGGGAACAACACGATCATCGAGCTCAACGGCGCCACCGCGTCGATCGTCGGGACGTCGATCGCCTGTCCCGTGATCGCGGGCCTCTTCGCGGAGATCGACACCATCCTGGCGAGGTATCACCAGCCGGCCCTCGGCTTCGTCGACCCCGCCGTCTACGCGTGGGCCAACTCCTTCCTGCAGAGCCCCGTGGCCGGGGGCTCCCCGATCGGCGCCGATTTCACGGGAAGCTGGCACTCGGTCCTGCCGGCGAACCCGACGTACGATGTCGTCTCGGGGAGCAACTATCTCTATCCGGCGGCGGTCGGGTACGACCTCGTCACCGGATGGGGATCGCTGGACGCGTACAACTTCACGAACTTCGTGCTCAACGCGAACTATTCCGGGGAGTCGTTCTCGATCCAGGGGGTCCGCAACACCCTGAGCCTCTCTGGGCTCAACGTCACGAGCTTCGGCGCCGGCTCCTCCTACAACGCGTCGGTGCAGCAGAACTTCTTTGTCGCGAACAGCTTGGGAGCTCCGCTGTACTGGGTCCAGAACGTCATCTACATCTTGGGCGCGCCCGGCGCGTGGCAGGTCAACTACACCGGATGGGTGATCTACCCGTTCTACGGCCTCGCGCCGCAGGAGACGGTCTACACCTACAACTTCCCGGTGACGGGCAGCGTCGTGAGCACGCCGCTCTCGTGGACGATCACGAGCTGGATCTCGGGACAAGGGGCGTTGGCCACGATGAACTTCGCCGTGAACTCCCAGACGCTCCAGCTTCCCCTGCCCGGCGGGCAATTCATCATCGGCGGGGCGAACTACTCCTACTTCTGGCAAGGGAACGAGTACGAGAACGGGCCGTATCCCGGAGCCCCCGCGGTCGGCGGTCTGGCCCCCCAATTCGGCCTCGTCGGCGGTCCGACCCTCGGGAACGGCGAGTTCGCCGCGCCGACCGCGGGCACCCTGACGAGCGAGTTCGAAATGACCGGGTCGGCGGGCTACGCGCCGACCCCGTATGCCGCCGTCCTCGGGATCTCCGGCGATCAGACCGGCGAAGTGGCGACCAACCTCCTGTGGACCCCGAGCGGCGGGGGGTGGGCCCTCTCGATCAACCCCGGAAGCGCGCAACAGGGGGTCTACTCCTACGCGACGCCGAACGCGGGGAATCCCGCGAACCAGTCCGCGGCGACCTACTCGGTCGTCTTTGCCGAGACCGCGTTGCCCCTGGGCGCCTCCTGGTCGGTCAACCTGAGCGGCGATCTCCAGAGCTCGACCGGCGCGACGATCTCCTTCCAGGTCCCGAGCGGGAGCTACACCTACTCGATCTCCACGTCCGCGAGCGGCTACGTCGCAAGCCCGAGCGGCGGCGTCGTGGTCGTGAACGGCGCACCGCCGCCGGCGGTCGCGATCACCTTCCAGGCGCTCCCGCCGGGGGTCTACGTGGTCACCTTCCGCGCCCAGGGGCTCACCGGGGAGCTCTGGTCGGTCACGCTGAACGGAACGATGAACTCGACGCGGTCGAGCACCCTCGTATTCTCGGTGCGCAACGGGACCTTACCGTACACGATCGCCGCCGTGCCGGGCTGGACGACCCCCGCCTACTCGGGCGTCGTGGTGGTCGCGGGCGCGAACCCCTCCGCCGTCGTCGTCGCGTGGAGCCAGGTCCTCTACACGGTGTCGTTCACCGAGTCGGGGCTGGCGAGCGGGACGTGGCAGGTCACGATCAATGCGACGACCTTGAGCGCCGCCGCCCCGAACTCGATCGCATTCCAGCTCCCGAACGGAACGTTCCAGTACCAGGTCGGGGGGGTCTCGGGCTACACGGCCCAGCCGACGAGCGGTAGCCTCGATGTCAACGCCGGCGCGTCCCCGATCGCCATCGCCTTCTCCGCGAGCGGGGGCGGCGGCGGAGGCTCGGGGTTCAACCTCAACTCGCTCTGCCTGTGGATGTGGTGCGGGCTGACGCTCCTCTACTTCCTTCTCGTGATCGTCATCGTCGCGGTCGCCATCGCGATCGTCGGAGTGGCGCTCGGGCGCCGCCGCGAACGTCGGGAGCGCGCCCCGCCGGCCGCCCCACCCCCCACGGCGGGGGCCCCGGCGACCGGACCGTATGGGGCGCCTCCTCCGCCGAGCGGTGGCTGGCCTCCCCCTCCCCCGTCCCCGGGCGGCGCCTGGCCCCCGTCGGCGCCGCCTCCCCCTCCGCCGGGGGCCGGGGCGAACGCGTACCCCCCGAGCATTCCGCCGTACGCCTCCCCTTCCACGACCTTCCGACCGCCCCCGCCGCCTCCGCCGCCCCCTCGCGTCTGCCCGACGTGCCACCAGCGCGTCGCGTCGAACGACCGGTTCTGTCGTACGTGCGGCCAGCCCCTGCCACCCCCCTGAGGTCGGGGGCCGGACGGCGACACGGGGTTCGGGTTCGCCGCGGAATAAGCATATATATAGGGGCATTTTCCGAGCGCGGCTCGGGGGGCCGGCCACCGATGGAGGAGCTCATTTGCAACGTAGAATTCCTCCGGGGCGGCGCCGAGCTCGTCGCGCGGGTCTCGAGCGAGGCCGGCGGCGTTCGGGAGTACCGCGGGGCGACGAGCGACGCGGTGATCGATCAAGTGATCAACGATCTCCAAGAGGAGTTCGAGTCGGCCCCCGAAACCTAGTCGGTGGGGTTCGAGCGTCCATTCGCGGGAGTACGAGCGGAGCGTCGCGTCGGAGAGCACGGAGCAAATCGATGGAGCGTCCAACGCCCAAGGCCCCGGTGAGCCGAGCGGTCGAAAGCGCGTTCACGAAGGTGTGGGGCGACGAGCATGTCGTCGCGCTGATCGCCCTCAAGGTCGAGACCTCCGAGGCCGACACGGTCGCGAGCGAAGCGACCAAGTTCCCCGAGATCGAGGACGTCTACCTCGTGACCGGCGACACCGACATCTTCCTCAAGGTCCGCTTCCCGCATTACGACGAGCTCAAGGAGTTCGTGCTCCACCGCCTGCCGAGCGTCCGGGGGATCCGCGAGACGAAGACCCTCCTCGTCGTCACCGCCTACAAGGAAGGCGGGGAGGTCGCGCGCCCATGAGCGTCCCCGCGGTCCCCCCCTCCGGCGCGCCGACGGTCCCGACGGGGGCCCCCGCCCCGCTCCTCCGCATCGCGAGCTCGCTCGCGCAGCTCGGCGACGACGCGAGCCTCCCGCGCAACGTCCGCCGCGGCGCGAACGCCGCCCGCGCCGAGCTCGACAAACCGAAGGTCGCGCTCGACGTTCGGATCGCCAGCGCGGTCTACCTCTTGGACGAGCTCGCGAGCGACCCGAACCTCCCGACCCACGGTCGCACCGCGCTCTGGTCGATCATGTCGCAATTGGAGAGCCTGAAGTGAGCTCCCTGAGGAATAGCGTGAAATACACGGGTCGGGTCCGTGCCCCGGGGGGCAGGATCGGGCCCGTAGCTCAGCCCGGTAGGCCGCGCGCGCGGGGCGCCGGCCCGGGACAGAGCAGCTGGCTTTTAACCAGTTGGTCGGGGGTTCGAACGCGCGCCCGGACGCTCGCCGTCCGGACGAGCCGAAAGTCCCCCCGGGCCCGCGCCCCATTCGGAGGTACCCCATGAGCCCCAGTCGAGCACGCGCTTCCAAGCGCTCGCAGAAGTCCGCCCCGACGACGCCGAAGCGACCGTTCGTCGCGCACCATCTCGTGCCCCCGCACGAGATCCTGAGCGAGGCGGAGACCCGGACGGTCCTCAGCAAGCTGCGCACCGCCCCCGAGCGCCTCCCGAAGATCCTCCTCCAGGACCCCGGCCTCAACACCGACCCCGGGTTCGCCCGCGCGAAGGAGGCCGGCGAAAAGCTCGTCGGTCGGCTCGTGCGGATCCGTCGCCCGAGCGACACCGCCGGTCTCTCGATCGCCTATCGCATGATCGTCCCGAGCCCGGGAGGGGACTAGGCCATGCGCGAGATCGTCGACGCGTTCTTCCGCGAGCGGTCGATCGTCAACCATCACCTCGCGAGCTTCAACGACTTCCTGCCGACGAACGACAACCCCAACTCCCGCATGCAGCGGATCGTCGACGAGTCCCGCGTCAGCGAGGACTCGACCGACCGCGGCATCGTCCGGCTCGACGTGCAGAAGACCAAGAGCTCGATCTACGTGCGCGTTGGCCGTCGCCGCGACCCGCGCACGAACCAGGTGAGCCCATCGGCGGAACCGACGATCTTCGTCGGCCAACCGTTCGTCAAGGAGCCGGTCGGCTCGAAGCCGACCCTCACCCCGATGGAGGCGCGCCTGCGCAACCTCACCTACCAAGCGCCGATCTACCTCAACGTCACCGTCGTCGAGAACGGCGTCGAGCGGGCGCCCGAGAACGTCCACATCGGCGACCTGCCGATCATGGTCAAGAGCCGCCCCTGCAACCTGAACCGGGTCAACATCGAGCGCGACTCGGGGTTCCCGATCTCCGACGAGGAGTACCGCGCGAAGCTGGTCGAGTACGGGGAGGACCCGCTCGACCCCGGCGGCTACTTCATCATCGGCGGGACGGAGCGCGTCATGATCAGCCTCGAGGATCTCGCCCCGAACCGGATCTTTGCGGAGTTCTCGGAGCGGTACGGGACGCCGGTCGAGAGCGCGAAGATCTTCAGCCAGCGCGGCGGCTACCGCTCGCTGACCGTCGTCGAGAAGAAGAAGGAGGGGATCCTCCAGGTCAGCGTCCCGACCGCGAGCGGCCAGATCCCGCTGGTCGTCCTGATGAAGGCGCTCGGGATGAAGAACGACGAGGAGATCTTCCAGGCGGTCCTGGGGGAGCTCCTGCCGCTGGACGAGCCGTTCGTCCAGACGATGAAGCACCTTTTGAACGTCAACCTCGAGGAGTCCCTCAGCAAGAAGACCTACCCTCCCGAGGGGATCCTGACGACCGAGGACGCCCTCCTCTTCCTCGAGAAGAAGTTCGCGACCGGCCAGGCGAAGGAGTACCGGCAACGCAAGGTCGACGGGATCCTCGACCGCTCGCTTCTCCCCCACCTCGGCGACACGAAGGGGGACCGGCTGAAGAAGGCGCTCTACCTCGCGCGCATGGCGCGGACCGTCCTCGAGCTGCACTTGAAGCAGCGCGGCGAGGACGACAAGGACCACTACGCGAACAAGCGGCTCAAGCTCGCCGGCGACCTGATGGAGGACCTCTTCCGGGTCGCCTTCGGGCTCCTGCTCAAGGACCTCAAGTACCAGCTCGAGCGCTCGTTCGCGCGCAAGAAGGACCTGCGCATCGCGAGCGCGATCCGTCCGGATCTTCTCACGCAGCGCCTCGTCCACGCGCTCGCGACCGGCAACTGGGTCGGCGGCCGCGCCGGCGTCAGCCAGGTGCTCGACCGGACGAGCCACATGTCCACGATCAGCCACCTGCGCCGGGTCACGAGCCCGCTGACGCGCAGCCAACCCCACTTCGAGGCGCGCGATCTCCATCCGACGCAGTTCGGCCGGCTCTGCCCGAACGAGACGCCCGAAGGGCAGAACTGCGGCCTCGTCAAGAACTACGCCCTCTGCGTCGACGTCAGCGAAGGCGCCGACGAGGACGAGATGTCGCTGATCCTCCGCGACCTGAACACCCGCGAGATCGGCCCCGAGGTCTTTCAGGAGGCGGCCGCGCCCAAGGGGAAGCGCGCCGCCCGGATCTACGTCAACGGGAACCTGGTCGGCCTGCACTCTCACCCGCTCGATCTCGTCCGCGAGATCCGCGAGCGCCGCCGCGCCGGCACGCTGAGCCCGGCGCTGAGCGAGCGGAGCCACGAGGTCAACGTCCGCTACGACGAGATCATGAACGAGGTCATCGTCAACTCCGACTCCGGCCGGCTGCGCCGGCCGCTGATCGTCGTCCAGGACGGCGCTCCGCGCGTCACGCGGGCGGATCTCGAGGACCTCACGAACGGGACGCGATCCTACTCCGACCTCGTCCGCGGCGGTCAGGTCGAGTGGATCGACGCGGAGGAGGAGGAGGACACGCTCGTCGCGATCGAGGCGTTCACCCCGCCCGAGCGCTGCCCGAAGTGCGATCACGCGCTGAGCCGCTCGGACGTCCGATGGATGAGCGTCCCCTCGGGCGGAGAGAAGGCGACGCTGGAATGCCTCCGCTGCCACGCGGAGTTCCCGGTCGCGTCGACCCTCTCCAAGCGCCACACCCACCTCGAGATCGACCCCAACCTGATGCTCGGCGTCTGCACCGGCCTCATCCCCTACCCCGAGCACAACAGCGCGCCGCGCAACACGATGGGCTCGGCGATGGCGAAGCAGGCGCTCGGCGTCGAGTCGGTGAACTACCGTCGGCGGCCGGACACGCGCGGCCATCTCCTCCACTACCCGCAGTCGCCGCTCCTGCGCACGCAGACGATGCGCTACGTGCACTTCACGGAGCGACCGGCCGGGCAGAACTTCGTCGTCGCGGTGCTCAGCTACGAAGGATACAACATGCAGGACGCCCTCGTCTTCTCGCAGGGCGCGATCGAGCGCGGGCTCGGTCGCTCCTCGTTCTTCCGCACCTACCGCGGGGAGGAGCGCAAGTACCCCGGGGGCCAGGAGGACCGCTTCGAGATCCCGCGGCCCGACGTCGCGGGCGCGCGCGTCGACACCGCCTACCGCAGCCTCGCCGAGGACGGCCTGATCTTCCCCGAGCTCGAGGTGACCGAGGGCGACGTGCTCATCGGCAAGACGAGCCCGCCGCGGTTCCTCGAGGAGAAGACCGACCTGCTCACCCCGCAGAAGCGCCGGGAGACGAGCGTCACGGTCCGCTTCGGCGAGTCGGGGTGGGTCGACAACGTGATCCTGACGGAAGGGGAGAACATCTCCAAGCTCGTCAAGGTCAAGGTCCGCAACCAGCGGGTCCCCGAGCTCGGCGACAAGTTCGCGAGCCGCCACGGCCAGAAGGGGGTCATCGGTCTGATCGTCCCCACCGAGAACCTGCCGTTCACCCGCTCGGGCATGACGCCGGACCTGCTGATCAATCCCCACGCGATCCCGTCGCGCATGACCGTCGCCCACGTCCTGGAGATGCTGGGCGGCAAGGTCGGCGCGCTCGAGGGGCGCACGATCGACGGGACCGCCTTCGGCGGAGAGCGCGAGGGCGCGCTGCGGGAGTCGCTGCAGAGCCTCGGGTTCCATCCTTCGGGCCGCGAAACGCTCTACGACGGGCTCACGGGCCGCCGCTTTGAAGCGGAGATCTTCGTCGGCGTGATCTACTACCAGAAGCTCCACCACATGGTCGCGGGCAAGATGCACATGCGCTCGCGCGGCCCGGTGCAGATCCTCACGCGCCAGCCGACCGAGGGTCGCTCGCGCCAGGGCGGGCTCCGGTTCGGGGAGATGGAGCGCGATTGCCTGATCGGCCACGGCGTCGCGATGGTCATCAAGGACCGGCTCCTCGACGAGTCGGACGGCACGATCCAGTACGTGTGCGGCAACCCGGAGTGCGGGCACATCGCGATCCCGGACGCGCGGGCCGGCTCGCTCCGGTGCCCGAGCTGCGGGAACACCTCCTCGATCTACCCGGTCGAGATGAGCTACT
>JAJZMW010000002.1:8586-9233 GCA_021848165.1 Thermoplasmata archaeon | reverse complement strand
GATCACGGCCCGCTTGGGCGGGGATTGCGACGTCCCCCTCGGGGTGGTCGCGCGACGGAGCTCCGGCCGCACCACCGTCCGGGCGGAGGTGCTCTCCCTCGATGGGCGGCGAGCGGTGCGTCTGCGGTACGCGACCTCGGAGAACTCCCCCGCGCGCATCGCGGCGCACGTCGCCGCGCGGCTAACGCGGATGGGGGCGCTCGAACTCCTTCCCCGGCTCCCATGATGCGTCGGTCCCGACGCCCCACGATCGTGCTGCTCGGAAGTGCGGAAACGCTCGCAGGTTTGGACGGGCTCCTCCGGCGCGCGAACGTCGCGCTCCGACGGGTCCCGGTCCTCGAATTTCACGACGCCGTCCCCCGTCGGCGTCCGCCCTGGTCGGTCCGTCCTGCCGGATTCGACACCCTCCTCGTCGGAAGCCTCCGGGCCGTCGAGCGGTTCGTCCGGACATCGCTCGACCCCGCGGCCGCCCGAGGGGCGAGCGTCTGGGCCGTCGGGACGGTGACCGCGCGGGCGATGCGACGGCTCGGTTGGCGGCACGTGCGGGCCGCGCCCACCGCGGGGGTCGATGCCCTCCTCGCCTCGCTCGGCCCGGGCCGCGGCCGCCGGTTGATCTACCCCCGCTCCGACCGGGCCGGTCCGACCGC
>JAJZMW010000002.1:0-8576 GCA_021848165.1 Thermoplasmata archaeon | reverse complement strand
GACCCGGTCGTCTATCGGACCACGGCGCGCTCGGCGCTCCGCCCGAGCGAGCGACGCGTCGTGGAGGGGGCGCGGGCGTGGATCGCCACGAGCCCGTCCTCGCTCTCCGCGCTCCGTCGCCTCCTCGGGCCCGCTCGATTCGGCCGGGGGCGTCGGACGGTCCCGCTGATCGCCCTCGGGGATCGCACCCTCCGCGCCGCCCGCGGGCACGGCTTCCGCCACGCCGAGAGCGCCGGCGCCGCCACAGTGCAAGCCTTAACCTACTACGTGGTTCGTCGCTTTTCGGATGGCACCTCCGCGCGCGTTCGGACCGTTTCGGTCGCGTCGACTGCGCGCCCGCGCCGAGGTGCGCGACCTCCTCGCTCCTGAGGCCGGCGGAGCGAACCATCTCGTCTGGCCCCTCTTCGTTCGGCCGGGCGCCGGTCGACCGGACCGCCTCTCGTCGATGCCCGGTCTCTTCCGCTATCCCGCCGACTCCGTCGCGACGCTCGGCCCGGCGCTCGTGCGGGAGGGGGTCCGCGCGGTGCTCCTCTTCGGCGTGCCGCGGCGCAAGGACGCGACCGGCTCGCCCGCGTCGGCGGAGGGAAGCGCCGTCGCGCGCGCGACGCGGCTGCTGCGGCGCCACGCTCCCGAGCTGGTGGTCTTCACCGACGTCTGCCTGTGCGCCTACACCGACGCGGGGCACTGCGGGATCGTCCGGCGCGGCCGCCTCGACCCCGCGGCGACCGTCCGTCGGCTCGGCGAGATCGCGATCGCCCACGCTCGCGCCGGCGCCGAGTTCGTCGGCCCGAGCGCCGCGATGGACCACCAGGTGGCGGCGGTCCGCTCGGCGCTGGACGACGCCGGCTTCCCCGAGGTCGGCATTCTCGCCTACTCGGCGAAGTTCGCCTCCGCCTTCTACGGGCCGTTCCGAGAGGCCGAAGGTTCGTCGCCCGCCTTCGGGGACCGACGCGGCTACCAGTTCGACCCGCGGATGGACCGCGAAGCGCTCGCGGCGTTCGTGCGCGACCAGGAAGAAGGGGCGGACATCCTGATGGCGAAGCCGGCCATGACCTCCCTCGACCTTCTCGCCCGGGCCCGTCGCCGGGTCGACCGCCCGCTCGCCGCGTATCAGGTCAGCGGGGAGTACGCGATGATCCACGCCGCCGGCGAGCGCGGCTGGATCGACGGGCGCGCGGCGCGCGACGAGTCCTTGATCGCGATCCGCCGCGCGGGCGCCGACCTGATCGTTTCCTACTTCGCCCGCGAGATCGCGAAGGAGGCCCGCGCGGAGCGATGACCGACCCGAGCGCCGCCGATCGAACGCGGCGGCCCGACGGCGACGACGACGAGGGACCGCGCGAGTTCGTGAAGTACACCTTCTACAAGCTGCGCCCGGAGTGGCGGCGTCTTCCCGAGCCGGAGCGGCGGCGGGGGCGCGAGGCCCTCGTCCGCGTCCTCGAGGACCCGGCGCCCGGAGTTCTCGTGAGGACCTACTCCACCGTCGGGACGCGAGGGGACGCCGACTTCGCGCTCTGGACGATCGTTCCGGACCTCGCGACGCTCGCCGAGTTCCACGCCCGCATCCTCGGGACGCCGATGGGCGGGTACCTCGACACCCGCTACTCCTACCTCGGGATGGCGCGCCGCTCCGAGTACCTCGGGGAGCACGCGCACCCGGGGCAGGAAGGCGGCGGGCGCCGGCCGTTCGACCTGCCGTTCCTCTTCGTCTACCCGTTCGTGAAGCGCCGCGAGTGGTATTCGCTCCCGTTCGAGGAGCGCCGGCGGATGATGGGGGAGCACTTCCGCATCGGCCACCGCTACCCGAAGGTGCGGATCCATACCGGCTACTCGTTCGGATTGGACGATCAGGAGTTCATCCTCGCCTTCGAGGCGGACTCCCCGGCCGAGTTCCTGGACCTCGTCAGCGAGCTCCGCCCGAGCGAGGCGAGCCGCTACACCCTCCTCGAGACCCCGATCTTCACCTGCCGCAAGGTCGACGCCGAGCGCATGCTCGCGCTGGCCGAGGGCCTTCCGTGAACGGGCGGGCGCCGGGACCGCGCTCCCGGGCGCTCTTCGCGCGGGCGGAGCGCGTGCTCGTCGGCGGCGTCGACAGCCCGGTCCGCGCCTACGGCGCCGTCGGCGGGACCCCCGTGGTCTTCGCGGCCGGCCGCGGGGCCCACCTCGTGGACGTCGATGGGCGGCGCTACCTCGACCTCGTCAACTCCTGGGGAGCGAACCTCCTCGGCCACGCCCCCCCGGCCGTCGTCGCCGCCGTCCGCCGGGCCGCGGGCGAGGGCCTGAGCTTCGGCGCTCCGTCGCCGCGGGAGCAGGAGCTGGCCGAGCGGATCCGCTCGCGGGTCCCTGCGATGGAGCGCCTGCGCTTCGTGAACTCCGGGACGGAGGCGACGATGAGCGCCGTGCGCGTCGCCCGCGGCTACACCGGCCGCTCGGTCGTCGTGAAGTTCTCGGGAGGATACCACGGCCACTCGGACGGCCTCCTCGCGGCGGCGGGGTCCGGCGTGGCGACCCACGCGCTCCCGGATTCGGCCGGGGTCCCGCGGTCGATCGTGCGCGAGACGCGCGTCCTCCCCTACAACGACCCCGAGGCGCTCGCGGAGCTCTTCGAACGGGAAGGGGACGCGATCGCGGCCGTCCTGGTCGAGCCGATCGCCGGGAACATGGGCGTCGTCCCGGGCCGGCGGGAGTTCCTGGCCCGCATCGGCCGCTGCTGCCGCGCGCACGGCGCCCTGGCGATCGCGGACGAGGTGATCACCGGTTTCCGCCTGCGGCGCGGGATCGTCGCCCCGTCGCTCGGCCTCGCGCCGGATCTCGTCACGCTGGGGAAGATCGTCGGGGGGGGGATGCCGGTCGGCGTCTACGGCGGCCGCGCGGAGATCCTCGAGGTCGTCGCCCCGCGAGGACCGGTCTACCAGGCCGGGACGCTCGCGGGCAACCCCGTCGCGATGGCCGCCGGGGCGGCGATGCTCGACGCGCTCCACCCCGCGCTCTACCGGGACCTCGAGCGGCGCGGTCGACGGCTCGCGGACGGGTGGCGGACGGCCGCCGAGGAGGCGGGGGTCGCCCCGTTCTCCCTCCAGCGGGTCGGCTCGATGCTCTCCCCGTTCTTCGCCGTCGGACCGATCCGATCGTTCGATGAGGCCCGCGCCAGCAACCGCGCGGCGTACGCGCGCTTCTTCCACGGGGCGCTCGACCGCGGCCTCTACCTGCCGCCCTCCCCGCTCGAGACGGCGTTCTTGTCGGCCGCCTGGACCGACCGCGACGTCGACCGGGCCCTCGGGGCGATCCGGGCGGGGATGCGGAACGTCGGCCCCGGAGCGGATCCGTGAGGGACCGGTTCCTGCGCGCCCTCCGTGGGGAGGAGGTCGATCGCCGCCCGATCTGGCTGATGCGCCAGGCGGGCCGCTACCTCCCCGGCTACCGCCGCCTTCGCGCGGAGCACCCGATCCTCGAGCTCGCCCGCACGCCCGAGCTCGCCGCCGAGGTGACGCTCGAGCCCGTGCGCTCGTTCGACGTCGATGCGGGCGTCGTCTACGCCGACATCGCGCTCCCGTTCGCCGGGCTCGGCATCGACTTCTCGATCGACCCGGGGGTCGGACCCGTCGTCCCGCATCCGATCCGCTCGCGCGATCAGGTCGAGCGGATGCGGCCGTTCGACGCGGAGCGGGACGTCGGGTACGTCGGCGAGGCGATCCGTCGGTTCCACGCCGCGGGGACCGACCGGCCGATCGTCGGGTTCGCGGGGGGCCCGTTCACGCTCGCCTCCTACCTCATCGAAGGGGGCCCGACCCGCGATTACGCCGAGACGAAGCGGTTCCTCTACGCCGACCCGACCGGGTTCGACGCCCTCGTCCGGCGATTGAGCGAGATGACGATCGACTACCTCCGGATGCAGGCGCGGGCCGGCGCGAACGCCTTGCAGATCTTCGACACTTGGGTCGGCGCGCTGAGCGCCCGATCGTTCGCCGAGCACCTGGCCGAGCCGCTGCGCGAGATCGTGGCCGAGCTCGGATCGACCGGGTGCCCGACGATCTACTTCGGCACCGGCGCGAGCCACTTGCTCGAGGAGATCGCCGCGCTCGGCACGACGGCGATCGGCGTCGACTGGCGCGACGGCCTCGACCGGGTGCGGGCCCGCGTCGGCCCCGACATCGCGCTCCAAGGGAACCTCGACCCGGGGGCTCTGCTCGGAAGCCGGGCCGCGCTCGAGCGGGAGGCTTCGCGCGTCCTCGCCGAGATCCCCGATGGCCGCTCGCACGTCTTCAATTTAGGACACGGCGTCCTCCCCACGACGCCACCGGAACGGGTCCGCGAGCTGGTCGACTTCGTGCATCGGGAGGGAGGACCGTGAGCGATCGAACGGACGAGCCGATCGGGGCGTTGCTGATGGGCTACGGGAGCCCGTCGGGCCCGGAGGACCTGCCGGGGTACCTGGCGGAGGTCCTTCACGGGCGCGCGCCGAGCGAGGAGATGGTCGAGGAGTACGTCCGACGGTACGAGCGCATCGGCGGCTCGCCGCAGAACCGCATCCTCGCCTCCGTCCGCGAGCAACTCGAGCGACGCCTCTCCTCCGCGCGACCCGGCTCGCGCGTCTACCTCGGGATGAAGCACTGGAAGCCGCGGATCCCCGACGTGGTCGAGGCGGCACGCCGCGACGGGATCTCTTCGTTGCGCGCGGTGCCGCTGACGCCGTACGAATCGATCTGGATCATGGAGCCGTACCGGGCCGGGATCGACGAGGCCGTCCGGGCGACCGGAGGGGCGGTGGCGATCGACCTCCGCGCGGGCTGGCACCTCGATCCGAGCTGGATCGGCTACTGGGCGCGGGAGATCCGGGCGGAGCTCGCCCGCGCGGACGACCCGAACGCGGCCGTGATCCTCTCGGCGCACAGCCTTCCGCAGCGGTTCCGCGACCGGGGGGACCCATACCCCGAGCTCGTCCGGGCGACCGCGCTCGCGGTCGCCGCGGCCGCGGGCCTCGAGCGGTGGTCGTTCACCTTCCAGAGCCCGGGGAACACGACCGAGCCGTGGCTCGGGCCGGACATCGTCGACACGATGGCGGGGTGGCGGTCGAAGGGGGCGACGACCCAGATCGTCGCCTCGACCGGGTTCGTCTTCGACCACCTCGAGACGCTCTACGATCTCGACGTCCTGGTGCAGGAGGCGGCGCGCGAGCGGGGGATCCGCTACCGCCGGGTCCCGCAGCCGAACGACGCGCCCGAGATCGTCGAGGCGCTCGCGCGCCGCCTATTCGGCCCCGCCTAGCCCGGACCGGGGCCCTTCCCGGCCGGGACCTCGCTCTCGATCGGCTCGACGTCCGGCGTGTTCCCGCTCACGAGCCCGGGGACCCGGGCGACGTCGACCGGCTGGACGACGTGGAGGGTCGCCGTCCGCCAGCAGAGCCGCGCGGCGATCTCGAGCCACCGGCGCGGAACGCCGAGCGAGCCGCCGACCCGCCGGATGTCCTCCTTCGCGAGCTCGCCGACCAGGGCGAGGACGAAGAAGTAGACGAGTCCCCCGATCACGACCCCGAGGACGAGCTGCGCGACGGCGCTATCGAGATCGAGAATGGCGGGGAGGTAGGAGTTCGCGCGGGAGATCGCGAAGAACGAGAGGGCCGCGCTGAGCGCGATGAACCCGATCGATCGCGGGAAGACGTGGACCGCCATCAACCGTCGGGTGAAGAACGCGTTCAGAGCGAGCCCGGCGATCGCCGAGACCAGGATCGCGATGGAGGCGCTCAGCAGCCCCTGGCTCGCCGGGAAGAGGCCGTACGGCGGAAGGAAGGCGATCGCGATCCCGAAGAGCAGGGCGACCTGGGCCGCCGTCAGGAAGAGCTCGAGCCGCCGCCATCCGATCGCGGCCAGGCCGACGCCCATGATCCCGGTGAGCGACGTCGGGATCGCGCTGATCACGAGGATCGCGAGCGGCGTCGCCGCCGGGAGGTAGGAGGAGTTGATGACGACGAGGATGTTCACCCGGTAGACCGAGATCGCGACGACCGCCGGGATCAGGAGCATCGAGGTGTAGCGAAGGGCGTTCCAGATCCCTTCCCGGATCCCCTGGTAATCGGCCCGACGGTGGAGAGCGGCCATGTAGGGGAAGAGCGGCACGACGATCGCGGTCGAGAGGGCGAGGGTGAGGACCCGGAAGCCGTTCGCGAGATTGAACTGGTTGAGGACGGCGGCTCCGAGGGACGCCTGCACGACGAACGGGATCATGCTCGTCGCGATCGTCCCGAGGCCGAGCGCTCCCAGCAACGGCCAGGAGTAGCGGAACAGGAGGATCCCCTCCTTCCAACGGATCTTGCCGAGGAGCGAGATCACTCCGGGGAGGCTGAACAGGGCGGCCGCCGCCGCGCCCGCCAGGTAGGCGGTGGCGAGGCCGAGCATCGTCGGCGAGTAGAAGGCGACCGCGATGATCACCGGGGTGCGGACGATCACCTCGAGGAGGGCCGGGTACTGCGCGCGGACGGAGTTGCCGAGCCCGATGTTGTAGTTCTGGTAGACCGTCTCGACCGTCCACAGCAGCGGGAGCAGGAGGAAGATCCCGAGGACCTCGAACTCGTACGGGCTCGAGGCGATCGTCGCGCCGTCGACGCTCACCCCCGAGACCGCGAACATGGCGGCGGCGGCGCCCCCGACCAGGAGGAAGCGGAGCACGAGGTAGGTCGCGGTGTTCGCCTTCGCCGGCCGGCCCCGCGCGAGGAAGAACTGGTACCCCGACCCCATCCGGACATCGGCGAGGCTGTTGATCGTCGAGGCGATCAACAGGAAGAACTGGACGGTCCCGAAGCGCGCCTGGCCCGCGGTCCCGCCGCCGAGGAACCGGTAGACGAAGAGCGACCCGACGAACCCGATCGCCTGGATCGCGACGCCCGCGAGGAAGACGCTCGCGGAGTTGATCGAGAGGCTGTAGCGGGGGCGGGGTGGTTCGGGGGCGCTCGCCCCGGCGGGGTTCTGGGTGTCCACGAGCGACCTTGGGCGTCCCGAGGAGGGGCCCCCCTCATATGTGCGTCGTTCGAGAGACCGCGCGGGGCCGCGCCGCGATGGACGGGAGAGACTACTTGTAGCCGGCGGCTACGATGGGGCGATGGCCGGAGCCTCCTGCCCCCATTGCGGCGCCCGGATCCCTCCGGCGTCGCGGTTCTGCGCGTACTGCGGGACGCCGATCCCTCCGCGCGCGACCGTCGGCCCCGCATCGATGCCTCCGCCCGCCCCGGGGCAGCCCGCGCCGGGATTCGTGCCGCGAGCGCCGCCGGGGTCGCACCGCCAGCGCGTGCTGGCGATCGTGGTCGTCGCGATCGTCCTGCTGAGCCTGGCGGGCGGCGTGTTCGCTTACGTGTTCCTCTACGGGGCGACGAACGCCCAGGTCAACCGCATCGACCTCGGCGCTCCGAACAACGCGTGCGGCCTGGGCGCGACCCCGATCGCCTACACGACCGGCTTCGCCGCGCCCTCCGCGAGCCAGGTCTCCCTGCAGCTCGAGGTGCCGAACTTCAACGTGAGCGCGTGCACGATCCACGCGGTCGGCCTCAACGCATCGGGGTGGTCGATCGTCCAGGCGGGAGTCCCGCTCACGATCCCCGGGTTGGGCCGGGCCACGCTGAACCTCACCGTCCAGGTCCCCGCGACGGCGTATTCCGGGACGTTGTGGCTCCAGGTCTACTGAGGCCGGCGAACGCGCCCGGAGGGGGCTCCCGCGAATCGGCTCTCTCGCGACCATCGGCCGACGGTACGGAGTTCGGCAACCTCATTCCCGGGGGGATGCCCGTCTCCGAGAAACGCGCACCGAACCTCCGCCGCTCCGACCCACGCCGAGCGTTCTCCACTCACCTAGCTTCGATGAGCGACTGGGCGCGAGCGGAGGGGAATGCCGTCGCGGGCGATCCGCAACTCCGATCGCTTGAGGTACGGAGACGGTCCCCGAGGGCTCCGGGGCGGTGGGCGTTTCACGACCCCCCACCCGCCCTTAACTATCGAGTCGGGGGTTGAGCGCGCATGTCGCACCCTGGCTCTCGAAAGCCCTCGCCCGCACCGACCGAACACGTCGCCGTGCCGGGAGGGACGCTCGCCGTCGAGTCGATCGGCACCGGGCCGGGGATCCTCTTCGTCCATGCGGCGATCGCCGACCGCCGAATGTGGGATCGGGAGGCCGAACGCCTCGCGCCCCACCACCGGGTCGTTCGGTTCGACCTCCGGGGCTACGGAGGCTCCCCCCCTCCGAACGGCTCGTTCTCCTCCACGGACGATCTGATGCGGCTGATCCGCCACGCGGGGCTCGATCGGCCGGTGATCGTGGGGGCGAGCATGGGAGGGGCCCTGGCGATCAACCTCGCGATCGCGCATCCGGAAGCGGTCGGGGGCCTCTTCCTGCTCGCGCCGGGGCTCAGCGGTGGGTTCGATCCTCCGTTCACCGCGGAGGAGACGGCGGCGTTGGCGGTCGACGAGCGCGAGAGCCAGGCCGTCGCTTCGGCGTGGTCCGCGGGGCGGCACGACGACGCCGTGGAGCACCTGCGGAAGCTCTGGGGCGCGGCGCTCACCGGCCCCGCGCTCGCTCTCTTTCGCCGGATGGTC
>JAJZMW010000069.1 GCA_021848165.1 Thermoplasmata archaeon | reverse complement strand
ACTTCGACTTCCCGCTCGGCGGATTCTACACCGGCTACTACGCGCTGATGGTCATCCGCCACATCTACCAGTACCTCCGCCTCACGCGCTTCGCGCACATCCGCGACGAGCGCGAGGCGCAGCGCCTCGCGATCCAGGAGGGGAGCCGGATCATGAGCCTCGTCTCCGTGAAGAACCACCTGAACGCGCTCCACAACCCCTACGCCCAGTATCCGAAGCAGCTGACCGTCGACGACGTGCTCCGCTCGGAGATGATCAGCTACCCGCTGACGCGCGAGCAGATCTGCACGATGAGCGACGGCGCCGCGGTCGCGATCCTGTGCGACGAGCGCCGGGCGCGGGAGTTCACCGACAAGCCGGTCCGCATCATCGGCGTCGGGACCGGGACCGACACGATGCGGCTCGCCGATCGGCCGTTCGGTCGCGTACCGCTGATGCCGAACGAGTCGGCGAAGGACTACGAGGGGCTGCCGTACCCCGGGGTCCACTCCTTCCGCGCGGGCCGGGCGGCCGGCCTCGAGGCGTACCGGATGGCGGGGATCACGGACCCGGTCCGGCAGCTCGACTTCGTCGAGCTGCACGACGCCTACGCCTCCAGCGAGATCCAGACCTACGAGGACCTCGGGCTGTGCAAGTACGGCGAAGGGTACTCGTTCGTCGAGTCCGGGGATCCGTTCCTGAAGAACATCCGCTACCCGTTCCCGACGCCCAACGCCGGGCGGATCCCGGTCAACCCCTCCGGAGGCCTGATCGCTTGCGGCCACCCGGTCGGCGCGACCGGCCTGATGCAGGGCGTCTTCGCCTTCTGGCAGCTGCAAGGGACGATCAAGAAGCACTTCGGGGACGGCGCTCTCCAGATCCGGAACGCGCAGCGGGGCGCGATCCACAGCCACGCCGGCACGGGGTCGAGCGTGACGGTCTCGATCCTCGAACGGGGGTTCCGCGCATGACGCGCCCCCCGACCTACGCGAAGTTCCGGGAGGTCCAGGAGGAGCTCGACCGCTCGGGCGCCGCGATCTTCCGGGACGCGAACGGGGTCGAGAGCCTGATCATCCGGTATCCGTACTCGATCACCTACATCCACAGCTACGCGGAGGACTCGCCGTTCTTCCTCGCCTTGAGCGAGGGGAAGCTCAAGGGGTCCAAGTGCACGGCGCGCCGGTGCGGCGCGACGTACGCGACCCCGCGGGGCCACTGCATGCGCTGCGGCGCGCCGACCGAGTGGATCGATCTCCCCCTCACGGGAAAGCTCCACTCCTGGACGACCTGCCACTTCGGGAGCGAGGCGTTCCTGAAGGAGACGCCGTACAACCTCGCGCTCGTCGAGTTCGAAGGGATCGACAGCGTGCTGCTCGCCCGCGTCAAGGAGGCGGTGGAGTCGGACCTCTACGTCGGGATGCCGGTCGAGGCACGGTTCGACCCCGCCCCGAAGCTCTCGATCACCGACGTCTGGTTCGTGCCGAAGCGCTGAGGGAGGGGCGGCCGGTCGGGGCGGCGCCCCGACCGGCGGGCGGGCCGAAGAGTGCCGCGGGCCGGGCTTGAACCGGCGGCTTCAAGATCTTCAGTCTTGCACTCTCCCAAACTGAGTTACCGCGGCGTCGGCCCAGCGCCGCGTAAACCCCGGAGTATTTCAGGCGTTGGTCGGAGGGGGCCCGGCGGACGGTCCCGGCGCCGACGCCCGCCTCCGTTCGTCGCCGCCGCTTCCGAACGCGAGCGCGCACGTTCGACGCGGAATCTCGAGGTGAAGCGGCCCGTACACTTATCTAGGCGACCCGGTCCCTAGGGGGAGCGATGGCCCCGATGCGCACGCTCGTCGTCGCCGAGAAGTTCAACACGGCGCTCCGCATCGCCGTCGTCCTCTCCGACGGGCACATGCAACGCTCGCGGATCGAGGGGACGAACGTCTTCCGGTTCGAGCGGCCCGACGGACCGTACACCGTCGTCGGACTGCGCGGCCACATCGTCGAGCTCGACTATCCCCCCGAGCTGAGCGATTGGTCGCTGGAGCTCCTGCCGCGCCTGATCGAAGCGACCCCGATCAAGCGCGTGACCGAAGGAGGGATCGTCGGGGCGCTCCAGTCGATCGTCCGCGAGTTCGAGCGCGTGATCCTCGCGACCGACTTTGACCGGGAAGGAGAGCTCATCGGCCTCGAGTGCCTCGAGCTCCTCCAGAAGGTCCATCCGTCGATCCACGTCGAGCGCGCGCGCTACAGCGCGCTCACCCGCGAGGCGATCGAGCAGAGCTTCGCCCATCTCGAGACGCTCGACCGGGCGCTGGCGATGGCCGCGGAGTCCCGCCAGGAGATCGACCTCGTCTGGGGCGCGGTCCTGACCCGCTACCTCTCGATCACCGCCGAGCAACGCGGCCGTAGCTTCCTCTCGGTGGGCCGCGTGCAGACCCCGACGCTCGCCCTCCTCGTGGAGCGGGACCAAGCGATCAAGGAGTTCGTGCCGACGCCGTACTGGCAGATCGCCGCGACCGCCGAGACGGCGGGCGAGGTCTTCGAGCTCCGGCACGCCCACGGCCTCTGGGAGGACCGGGCGGAGGCGGAGCGGACGTTCCAGAAGGTGGATGGAGCGCACGAGGGCGTCGTCCGGGCGTTCGTCGAAGAGGAGACCCGGCGCCGCCCGCCGGTCCCGTTCTCGACGACGCTCTTCGTCGCGGAGGCGACGCGCCTCGGTCTCGGCGCCGCGACCGTCATGCGGATCGCCGAGGACCTCTACACGCAGGGGCTGATCAGCTACCCGCGGACGGACAACACCGTCTACCCCCGCGGGCTCGGGCTCAAGACGCTCGCCGAGAAGTTCCGCGACAGCGTCTTCGCGGAGGCGGCCGCCTATGTCCTCGATCAGCCGACCTTCCGCGCGACGCGCGGGCGGACCGAGACGACCGACCATCCCCCGATCTACCCGACCGGCGTCGTCGATCCCCGCAAGCTCAAACCCGACCACGCCAAGGTCTACGAACTCGTCGTTCGTCGGTTCCTCGCGACGCTCGCGCCGGACGCGATCGGACGCAAGCGCACCGCGACCGTCGCCGTGCGCGACGAGCCGTTCGAGGCGAGCGGGCAGACCCTGCTCGACCCGGGATGGTACCGGATCTATCCGTACTCCTCGCCGGAGGAGGTGGCGATCCCCGCCCTCGTCGTGGGCGAGACGATCCCCGTCCGCGACGTGCGGCTCTTGGAGGAGCAGACCAAGCCGCCGCGACGCTATTCGCAAGGGTCGCTCATCCAGGAGATGGAGCGGCTCGGCCTCGGCACGAAGAGCACGCGCCACGACGTCCTGCAGAAGCTCTTCGATCGCCACTACATCAACCAGCGCGGTCTCGAGCCGACCACGACCGGGATCGCCGTGACGGAGGCGCTCCGGGCGTATGCGCCCCTCATCACGCGTCCCGAGATGACCCATCGGCTCGAGGACGACATGGAGCTCGTCGCCGAGTCGAAGAAGCCAAAGGAGGAGGTCCTGAGCGAGTCGCGCGAGATGCTCCGCGAGGCGTACGCCCTCCTCGAGCAGAACGTCGCCGGGGTCCGCGCGACGATCCGGGGCGCGCTCGACCGCCAGCGGTTCGTGGGGCCGTGCGCGAAGTGCGGCGGGGCCCTGCGGCTCGAACGGAGCCCCCGCGGCCTGCGGTGGATCCAGTGCGCGAACAACCCCGCCACCTGCCCCGTCAGCTTCCCGCTCCCGGCGGCGGGCTTCGTCGAGCCGGCGCCCGACTTCCTCTGCGCGAAGTGCCGGATGCCGCGGGTGAAGATCGTCTTTCGCGGGCAGCGCCCCGAGCTCTTTTGCATGAACCCGGAGTGCGAGGAACACCACCGGGCGTTCCGCATCGGCGTCTGCCCGACGTGCGGTCAGCCGCTCGAGATCCGCTATTCGTTCCTCGGCAAACGGTTCGTCGGATGCTCCGGCTACCCGACGTGCCGGACGACCTACCCTCTGCCGCAGCGCGGGAAGCTCGAGAAGTCCCCCGACCCGTGTCCGAGCTGCGGGGCCCCGGTCGTCACGGCGGTCGAGGCCGGTCGCCCCCCCTGGACCCAGTGCGTGAACCCGGCCTGCCCCACGCGGGCGAAGGTCGAGAAGGCGGCGGTGGCGAAGCCGGCGGCGGGGCGCTCGCGGAAGTCCGCGAAGGCCCCCGCGGCGCGCGCCCGCGCGGCGGCGCGTTCTCCCGCAAAGCCCCGGAAGGCCCCGGCGCGCGTCGGGGTCCCGCGCCGCGGGCGCGCGACGACCCCCGCGGAGCGACCGTCGTCGACGGCGACGGGCCGCCCCCCGGCCTAGCCGCGGGGCCGGGCGTTCCATTCCCTCCCGTCCCGCCTTAAATACGCCCGACGGGTCGCAACGGCGTGGGTCGCGGTGCGTCGTACCTGACGGTCATGGATTCCCGTAGCTGGGAGGCCCGGATCCGGACCAACCCGCTCCTCATCCTCCCGATCGGGGCGCTGGAAGCCCACGGGCCCCACCTCCCGCTCGGCGCCGATCAGCTCCAGGCGGAGGCGACGGCCCACGATCTCGGGGAGCGGCTCGGGGCGGTCATCGCGCCGACGATCGCCTACGGCGTCGCGCCCGAGGCGAGCTTGTTCGCGGGCACCGTGTCGCTCTCGATCCACGAGCTCGAGCGGACGGTCGCGGGGGTCCTCGGCGAGTTCGCGCGCATGGGCATTCGCCGCCTCCTCGTCCTCTCGGGCCACGCCGAGCGGGGCCACATGGCGGCGCTCCGGGAGGCGGCCGACTTCACCATGCGGAGGTATCCGGCGAGCCGGATCGTCGTGCTGTCGGACTACGACTTCGTCTACGAGCTCCGGGGCAGCCTCGCCCCCCCGACCGACGGCCACGGGGGGCTGCTCGAGACATCGCGGCTCCTCGCGATCGCCCCGAACTCGGTCGGAGCGACCCGACCGGTGATCGACCATCGGGGCGACCCGTTCCTCCCCGGACCGCAGCGATCCGACGTCTGGCCCGAGAGCGTCGTCGGCGACACGCGCGGCGCGAGCGCCGAGATCGGGCAACGGATCCAGGAGCACGTGCTCCGTCGCCTCGCGGAGACGGTCCTGCGGCTCTTGCCCGCGTAGGGGGCCCGATGACCGAGCCGGCCGACGCGATCCGGATCCGCGGGGCGCGCCAGCACAACCTCAAGAACATCTCGCTCGACCTCCCGCGGAACCGCTTCATCGTCATCACCGGCGTGAGCGGATCGGGCAAGTCGAGCCTCGCGTTCGACACCCTGTACGCGGAGGGCCAGCGACGCTACATCGAGAGCTTGAGCGCGTACGCCCGCCAGTTCCTCGGGCAGATGGACAAGCCCGAGGTCGACACGATCGAAGGGCTCTCGCCGGCGATCGCAATCGAGCAGCGGGCGGGGAGCCGGAACCCGCGATCGACCGTGGGGACCGTCACCGAGATCCACGACTACCTGCGGCTCCTCTACGCCCGGATCGGGGTCCCCCATTGCCCGAACGACGGCACCGAGATCGCCCCGCAGTCGGTCGACCGGATCGTCGAGACGATCTCGACGCGCTTCCCCGGCGCTCGCGTCGAGATCCTCGCTCCCGTCGTGCGGGCGAAGAAGGGAGAGCATCGCGAGCTGCTGGAGCGTCTGCAAAGCGAAGGGTACCGTCGCTTCGTCGTCGACGATCTGGACGTGAAGCGGCCCGGACCGCCGATCCCGCTGGAGAAGAACAAGAAGCACACGATCGAGGTCGTCGTCGACGCCTTCCGCGTCGTCCCGGAGGAGGCCGCCCGCCTGGGGGAGGCGGTCGAGCTCGCGCGCCGGCTTTCCGACGGGCTCGTCGTGCTCCGGGCCCCCTCCGGGGAGCGCACCGACTTCTCCAGCCGCCGCGGATGCCCGGTCTGCGGGTTCTCGATGGACGAGCTCGCCCCGCGGATGTTCAGCTTCAACAACCCGTTCGGCGCGTGCCCCGAGTGCTCCGGGATCGGGGCGACGTTGCACGCCGACCCCGACCTCATCGTCCCGGATCGCGACAAGCCGCTCCGCAAGGCGATCTCCGTCTGGGGGCTCACGCCCGGGAAGGAGGCGCTCGACCGGTTCGGTCGCCTCTTCGGCTACGATCCGAAGCACCCGATCCGGGAGCTCCCCGACAAGGGGTGGAAGGCGTTGATGTACGGCTCCGACCGATCGCTCGGGGGGGGCCCCCGATGGTCGCGCTGGTGGTGGGGGGGCGCCTGGCTCGCCGAGGGCCTGGTCGCGGCGGTCGAACGTCGATGGAAGCAGACGAAATCGGAGAGCGTGAAGGAGTACTACATGGGTTTCATGGCGTTCCACCCGTGCCGGGTCTGCGGGGGCCGTCGTCTCAAGCC
Organism: Thermoplasmata archaeon; assembly: GCA_021848165.1. GTDB lineage: Archaea > Thermoplasmatota > Thermoplasmata > Lutacidiplasmatales > UBA184 > Lutacidiplasma. The sequence goes on along the minus strand of JAJZMW010000069.1, from coordinate 2,945 downwards.
CGAGATCCTCGCGGTCACCGTCCAGGGCCGCTCGATCGCCGACGTGGCGGCGATGACGGTCGAGGACGCCGCCCGGTGGTTCGCGACGTTGCCCGTGCCGGCGCGCGAGGAACCGATCGCCGCTCCGATCGTCCGGGAGATCCGCGCCCGCCTGGGGTTCCTTGAGAACGTCGGGCTCACCTATCTCTCGCTCGACCGGGCCAGCGGCTCGCTCAGCGGTGGGGAGGCGGAGCGGATCGCGCTCGCGACGCAGATCGGCAGCGGCTTGGTCGGCGTGCTCTACATCCTGGACGAGCCGTCGATCGGCCTGCACCCCCGCGACCACGCGCGCCTGCTCGCGACGTTGAAGTCGCTCCGCGACCTCGGCAACACGCTCCTGGTCGTCGAGCACGACGAGGAGACGATGCGCGAGTCGGACTGGCTCGTGGACCTCGGACCGGGGGCCGGGGTCCACGGCGGCGAGGTCCTCTACAACGGCCCGCCCGCGGCGATCGGGGAGGCCCCCCGCTCGCTCACCGGCGAGTTCCTCAGCGGCCGACGGGCGATCGAGGTCCCCGCGCTCCGACGCGCGCCGACGGAGCGCGCGATCGTGATCCACGGACCCCGCGAGAACAACCTGCGCGGCGAGGAGGTCCGGATCCCGCTTGGCCTACTGGTCGCGCTCTCGGGGGTCTCGGGCAGCGGCAAGTCGACGCTGATGGACGAGATCCTCTACAAGGCCGTCCGCCGCCACCTCGGGCTCGGGCGGGAGGCGCCGGGCAAGCACGACTTCATCGACGGGATCGACCAGATCGACCGCGTCCTCCTCATCGACCAGTCCCCGATCGGCCGGACGCCCCGGAGCAATCCCGCGACCTACACCGGGCTGATGACGCCGATCCGCGAGCTCTTCGCGAGCCTGCCGGAGTCGAAGGCGCGCGGCTACGGCCCGGGGCGCTTCAGCTTCAACGTCGCCGGGGGCCGGTGCGAGACCTGCGAAGGCGACGGCGTCATCCGGCACGAGATGCACTTTCTCCCCGACGTCTACGTCGCGTGCGAGGAGTGCCACGGCCAGCGCTACAACGCGGCGACGCTCGAGGTCCGGTTCAAGGATCGTTCGATCGCCGACGTGCTCGCGATGACCGTCGACGACGCGCTCGCCTTCTTCCAGAATCATCGCCGCATCGCCGCGCGCCTCCAGCTCTTGAGCGAGGTCGGGCTCGGCTACGTCCGGCTCGGGCAGAGCGCGACGACCCTCTCGGGGGGCGAAGCGCAGCGGATCAAGATCGCCTTCGAGCTCGGGAAATCGCCGACCGGCCGGACCCTCTACCTCCTGGACGAGCCGACGACGGGCCTCCACTTCGCCGACGTCGACCGCCTGCTCCGCGTCCTCTTCCGGCTGCGGGAGGGCGGCAACACCGTCCTCGTGATCGAGCACAACCTGGACGTCCTCAAGTCGGCCGACTGGGTCATCGACCTCGGGCCGGAGGGCGGCGCGGCCGGCGGTCGGGTGATCGCCGTCGGGACGCCCGAGGAGGTCGCCCGCACGCCGGGGTCGCACACCGCCCGCTACCTGGCGAAGCTCTTGCCGACCCCGGTGGCGACCCGACGCCTCGCGGCGCGATGAGCGAACCGGCGCGGGCGGGGGGGGCGGGGGGGCCCGCGTTCGTGCCGGCGAGCCAGCTCGCCGCCGCGACCCGGGAGGGGTTCCGCCGCGGACCCGATCTTCCCGGGGTCTACCTGTTCCGCGCGCCGAACGGCGCGGTCGTCTACGTCGGCAAAGCGCTCAGCCTCCGTCGGCGGATCCTCGACCACCTGCGAGCGCGGATCGAGAAGGACGGCTCGATCCTCGCGCAGAGCGCGAGCGTCGAGTTCGTGCCCACCGCCAACGAGCGGGAGGCCCTGCTCCTCGAGGCGAGCCTGATCAAGCAGTACCAGCCGCCGCTCAACACCCTCCTCAAGGACGACCGGAGCTACCCCTATCTCGCGCTCACGATGGGGGAGTCGCATCCGCGCCTGCTCCTGGTGCGCCGTCCGCGCCGGGGCGCCGGGACCCTCCTCTTCGGCCCGTACGTGAGCGCGCGCGAAGCCCGCGAGGCCCAGAAGCTCCTCACCGATACGTTCCGGCTGCGCCGGTGCGTCCGGCTTCCGAAGGAGGCGTGTCTGTACTACCACCTCGGGGTCTGCAGCGCCCCGTGCATCGGCGCGATCTCGGACGAGGAGTACCGGGCGAGCGCGCTCGAGGCGGCGAAGGTCCTCCGCGGGCACGGCGCGGAGGTCCGTCCGGTGCTCGAGCGCGAGATGCGGGCGGCCGCCGAGCGCCAGGAGTACGAGCGGGCGGGCCGCCTCCGCGACGCCCTCGAGGGGCTCCGGGCGCTGCTCGAGCGCCAGCATGTCGTCGGGCGCGGGTCCGGGCGCGTCGATGTGCTCGGGCTCGCCTATCCGGACGACGCGGCCGCGCTCCGCGTCGCGGTCGGTCTCCTGCGGGTCGAGGACGGGGAGGTCCGGGAGACGGAGCCGCACCTGCTCGCGTACCCCGCCGATGACGTCCCCGAGCCGGGGGAGGTGCTCCGGCAGTTCCTCGCCCAGTACTACGGCTCGCAGATCGCCCTCCCGGATCGGCTGTGCATCGACGGCGCGCGCCCCGACGGGATCGACGCCGCCCTGGACGAGCTCTTCGGAAGCCGAGGGATCGACGTGCAGTTCCGACCGACGGGTCGCTACGCGCCGCTCGCCCGCCTCGCGAGCCGCGTCGCGCGGGCGAGCCTCCCGACGGGGGCGACCGTCCCCGTCCCCCGGGAGGTCCTCGTCGCGCTGCAGAACCTCCTCGTCCTCCCGACGCTCCCGCGCCGCATCGAGGGGATCGACATCTCGATCTTCCAGGGGGCCGAGGCCGTGGGGTCGGTCGTCGTCTTCGAGAACGGCCGCCCGAAGAAGGCGGAGTACCGGCGCTTCCGCATCCGCTC
>JAJZMW010000108.1 GCA_021848165.1 Thermoplasmata archaeon | reverse complement strand
CTCGGCCCCGCCGACGGCGATCGCCTTCGCGGCGGGCCCGTCGGGCGGATTGACGATCGAGTAGACCTTCGGTTCCGACTGCGCTTCCGCCGCGTCGGCCTCCTCCTCGGGGGCGTGCGGGCTCACACCTTCCAGGACGAGGAGCCACCGGGCCCGGCGTTGGGTCGCCTCCGCGTGCAGCGTCCGAGCGAGGGCCGTCGCCTGGCTGGGCGTCGGGGGGAACTCGGAGAGAACGATCGCGAAATCCGGGCGCCCGTAGACGCGGATCGGGGGATGGACGATGCCCCCTTGGATCACGGCGATGGGCGGCGAGTCGGCGGACGAGAAGATCCCGATCCGCGGGAGCTTGAGCGTGCGCACGATGTAGTGCGCCGCGACCGTGGTGGCCAGTCCCGCGCTCGGAAAGCAGGTCAGGATCGTCGCTCCCGGGGCCAAGGTCGCGGCCCCCGCTTCGTCGGTCCACGTGTACTCCATCGGTCCCCTCGGCCGCGCAGGTGGCGTGAGGATTTACGTTGACCGCCCCGTGGGCGCGCGTCCTCGGTCGCCGCTCATTAAGCCCAAGTACTCCGCGCCGCTCGCCGTCACGTGGGGCTTCCGTTCAAGGAGATCGTGCGGGCTCGGGAGCTCCCCTGGCGCGATCTGGCGGGCCGGTCGGTCGCGGTCGACGCGTACAACGCCCTCTACCAGTTCCTCGCCACGATCCGGCAGGCCGATGGGCGGCCGTTCAGCGACCCGGAGGGGAAGCCGACCAGCCACCTGATGGGAGCGTTCTATCGGACGACATCGCTGCTCGCCGAGGGCGTCCGCCCGGCGTGGGTCTTCGACGGGCGACCTCCGGCCCGGAAGGCCGGCACGATCCGCCAACGGATCGAGGCCAAGGAGCGGGCGCAGGAGGAGTGGAACGCGGCGCTCGCCGCCGGCGATCTCGAGACCGCGCGGCGCAAGGCCGCGCAGACCTCCCGGCTCACCCCGTCGATGGTCGACGAGACGATCGAACTTCTCGGAGCCCTCGGGGTGCCGACGATCCGCGCCCCGAGCGAAGGAGAGGCCCAAGCGGCCCGCCTCGCGGCCGAGGGGATCGTCTGGGCCACGGCCTCCGAGGATTACGACACGTTGCTCTTCGGCGCGCCGCGGCTCGTCCGGGGCCTGGCGGCGCGCCGGTCTCGTTCAGGGGAGGAGGCCGCCTCGCTCATCGAACGCGAGGAGCTCCTGCGCGATCTCGGGATCTCGGGAGAAGAGCTGATCCTCGTCGGCCTCCTCGTGGGGACCGATTTCAACGACGGGGTCCGAGGGTACGGACCGAAGAAGGCGCTCAAGCTGGTGCAGGAGCATCGGGGATGGTCGGCGACCCTCGCGCGCGCGGGGCTCGACCCGACCGAGGCGGAGGAGGTCGCCGAGATCTTCCGGCACCCGCAGACCGTCGCCGGGACGCCGCTCGATTTCGGCCCGCCCGATCCGGAGCGGGTCACCTCGATCCTCGCCGACCGCCATGGATTCTCCCGGCCGAGGGTGGGGGCCGCGCTCGAGCGGGCGATCCGCGTCGGCGGGAACGCGCCCCGTCGGACGCCTCCCGCCGCGACCCGGGGCCACCAAACGATGCTCGACGGGTTCGGAGGCGCCGCCTCGCGATGACCGCCCTCGAGTGCGTTCCGAACTTCTCTGAGGGACGCGATCGCGCCCGCGTCGAACGGATCGCCGACGCCGCCCGCGGGGTCGCGGGAGTGGTCGTGCTCGACGTGGAGGCGAACCCGGATCACAACCGCTCCGTCCTCAGCCTGGTCGGGGAGCCGGATCCGCTCGTCGAGGCGGTGCTCGCGATGATGCGGGTCGCGACCGCGGAGATCGACCTCACCCAGCATCGCGGAGAGCATCCGAGGATCGGGGCGACGGACGTCGTTCCGTTCGTCCCGCTCGAAGGGTCGTCGATGGACGACGCGATCGCCTGCGCGAATCGCCTGGGGGAGCGGGTGGCGCAGGAGCTCCAGATCCCGGTCTACTTCTACGGCGCCGCGGCCCGCCGACCCGAGCGGGCCGAGCTCCCCCGCGTCCGCGAGGGGGAGTTCGAGGGCCTGCGCGACGCGATCGCGTCCGATCCCACGCGCGCGCCCGATCTCGGGCCGCCCCGGCTCCACCCGACCGCGGGCGCGGTGGCGATCGGAGCGCGGCCGGTGCTGATCGCCTACAACGCGTACCTGACGACCTCGGACGTCGGCATCGCGAAGAAGATCGCCCGCGCCGTCCGCGCCCGCGACGGCGGGCTCGCCGAGGTCCGGGCGCTCGGCTTTGAGATCCAGGAGCGCGACCGCGCGCAGGTCTCCATGAACCTCACCGACTACCGGCGGACCCCGATCCATCGAGCGCTCGAGTTCGTCCGTCGCGAAGCGACGCGCTACGGGGTCGGCATCGAGGAGTCGGAGATCGTCGGGCTCGTTCCCGAAGAGGCTCTGTTCGAAGCGGCCGAGTACTACCTCCAGCTCAACGCCTTCCAGCGCGAGCAGGTGCTCGAGCGGAGGGTCCGCGCGGCGCAACGAAGCGGCGGTGCCGAGGAGTCGCTCGGGAGTTTTCTCGACCGCCTTGCGGCCCGGACGCCGACCCCGGGCGGGGGGAGCGCGGCGGCGGCCGCCGGGGCGCTCGGCTGCGCGCTCGGGGAGATGGTCCTGGCCTACTCGATCGATCCGAAACAGCCCGATCCCGTGCTGGCGGCGGCCCGGGAGACCGTCCACCGCGGTCGATCGAGCTTCGTCCAAGGGATCGCCGAGGACGCGCGCTCCTACGAAGGCGTACGCGACCGCCGCCGCTCGCTCAAGGCGTCGCCGGACGACCCGGAGCGCCAAGCCGCCCTCCGATCCGCCCTGCGGCTCGCCGCGGAGGTCCCGTTGGCGACGGCGGAGCGAGCGAACGCGCTCCGACGCGCGCTCCGGGGCGTCGGTCCGAAGACTCGAGCGGCGCTCGCGAGCGACCTCACCACGGCGCTCGCCCTGCTGACGGCGGCGAGCGTCGGGGGTCTCGCGAACGTCGAGGTGAACCTCCACGACCTCGCCGAGACCGGAGAACCGGTGGAGGCGCTGCGGCGCCGTCTGGACGCGGCCCGCGCGGACGACGCATGAGCGGCGCGGTGCGCCCGTCGATCTGGGTCAATCTCGCCGCGTCGGTCGACGGCCGGATCGCCTTCCGGGACGGCGCCCGCGCGCGGCTCTCGGGTCCCCACGACCTGGCCCGCGTGCATCGGCTCCGGGCCGACTCCGACGCGATCGTCATCGGCGCCGGGACCGTGCGCGCCGACGACCCCTCCCTCCAGGTCCGCTGGGAGTCGATCGGCCCGACCGTCGGCCGACCCCCGACCCGCGTCATCGTCGCCGGGACCGGGGAACTCTCTCCTTCGGCGAAGGTCCTGGATGGGAGCGCACCGACGATCGTCGCGGAGCCGCGACGCCGACCCGAGCGCCACTGGCCCTCCCACGTCGAGCGGATCGAGGCGGGCGACGACCGCGTCGACCTGCTCGAGCTTTGGGAGCTCCTCGCCCGCCGCGGGATGCGCCGGGTCCTGGTGGAAGGGGGAGCGCGCCTCCTCGCGAGCGTGCTCGCGACCGGCGCCTTCGACCGTCTCACGGTCTTCGTGGCGCCGGTGGTGATCGGCGCGGAGGGGGCCCCGCCGATGGTGGCGGGCCGGGGGGCGCGCGGGTTCGACGAGGTCCGAGGTCTCGCGCTCCTGGGAGTGGAACGGATGGACGAAGGGTACGTCGCGAGCTACGCCCCCGGGGGCCCGCCCGGAGCCGGGGGCGGCCCAGCACCCCTTATCAACCCGGGCCGCTCGGGGAGCCCGACGGGGGCCCCGTGAAGCTCGTCCATTTTTCTCTCGCCGACCAGTTCCACTTCGGGATGCTCACCGACGCGAACGAGTACATCGACCTCGACACGGCCTGCCGCGACTACTTCGGGGTCAACCCCATCAAGGGGGCGGACCCGAGCCGGTTCCGCGACATGCGCGCCTTCTTCAGCGGTGGCGCGGAGTCCGTGGAGATCACGCGCAAGATCACCGACTACATCGACCGCCGCCGGAAGATGGGGTGGACCCCCCGAGCGGCGACCGGCGCGCGGTACCTGTTCAAGCCGGAGGAGGGCGTCAAGCTCCTCGCCCCGGTCATCCGGGGGACGAAGATCTACTGCCTCGCGACCAACTCGCGCAGCCACGTCGCCGAGCAGAACAAGCCGATCCCCCGCCAGCCGTACGCCTTCGCCCGCTTCTTCAACAGCTTGGTCGGACCGAGCGAGAGCTTGATCCTGCACTCGGCCGGGACGTTCCCCGATGTCGAGCTCGAGCTCGCGGCCGTGATCGGGCGCACCGGCAAGCACATCGCCGCCTCGGAAGCGATGGGGTACGTCGCGGGGTTCACGATCGTCCTCGACATGGGCTATCGCGACCTGCAGTACCCGCCCGACAGCCCCGTCGACTGGGTGATGGGGAAGGGGTTCGACGCCTCGATGGCCGTCGGTCCGTGGATCGTCCCGAAGGAGGAGCTCGGGGAGCCGTATCCCCTCGCGATGGAGCTCAAGGTCAACGGGACCGTTCGCCAGAAGGGCGACACCAGCGACTACATCTTCCGGCTCCCCGAGGTCGTGGCGCATCTGTCGCGCGGGATCACCCTCGAGCCGGGCGACGTCATCAGCCTCGGGACGCTCGCGGGCGCGCCGGGGTACGAGTTCGGGAAGGAAAGCCGCAAGCTCCAGGCGGGCGACTCGATCGATGCGTCCATCGAGAAGATCGGCCGTCTGGTCATCCCGGTGAAGGCCGAAGCTCCGCCTCGCCCCGCAGGACCAGGAACGCCGCCGACGCCGTAGGGAGCTCGTCGCTCCCGCCGGCCCGCGCGCGGACCTCCCCGGTGGCGAACGGGTAATTCGCGTCGATCGCGTAGGTCAGCGGGACGGATCCTTCCCACGCGACCGTCGCATCGCGGAACGGATCGAAATCGGCGAGGCGCTCGAGCGAGACCGGGCGGACCACGAGACCGGTCCCGCCGTGGAGGGAGCGCGGCAGACGGATGAGACGATGAACGTCCGTCGTCACCGGGGCGTCGGTCTCGCCCTGCATCGTGATCGCGACGCTGCGGAGCAGCGCCTCCAAAAGTTCGTCCGGCACGTCGTCCTTCGGCACGGCCAGCTCCCGGTCCCCGACGATCCGCGCCGCGCCTCCTTTGTCGACCAGCCGTCGGGCCAGATGCGCGGCCTCGCGGCGGGCCTCGCGGGGCGCCCGACCGGCCGCGACCAGGAGCTCCTCGATCTCGCGAGCGCAGGCGTCCGACGTTCCGGCCGCCCACCCGGCGAGCCGTCCCAGCAGCGCGCGGGTGGTGCGCCCCCGCCAGCCCGGCGCGTCGGGCTCCGCGAGCCGGCGCGTGCGCGGCAGCCTTCCGGTCGCCTCGCCGACCGCGCGGGCGCCGTCCTCCCGACGGCGCTCGATCGCGCTCGCCGGGTCGAACCCCTGCCCGCTGAGGTAGTCGACGAGCTCGCGTCGTTCGGGGCTCGAGAGCGAGAGGAACCGCTCCTCGCGGACATGGACGTGATACCCTCGGCCGCCCGAGAAGACGATCTCCATCGCCCGGGGATCGACGCCGAAATCTCCGAGGAGGAAGTCCTCCACCAGGTCCCGCAGCCGTTGCTTGACGAGGCGGAGCTGCCCGGGGTAGTCGAGCCGCTCCGCCCCGCGCAGGTGGTCGGCGTCCAGATCGAAGATCAGGTCGGCGCCGAGCCACTCCTTCTGGGCCATCGACGGCTCGGCCGGATGGCGGTAGTACGCCGTGGAGTAGTAGACGTGGCGCGGAACCTCCTGCTCCAGGAACCGGTGGAGCTCCTCGGGGCCGCGGACGGCGGCATGGCGTCGCATCAGGGTCTCGGCGGCGAACGGGAACGCCGCAAACTCGCGCCGCGTGAGCCGCTCGGGAGGCGGTACCTCCTGCTCCCGGTAGTACCGCCCGAACAGCCCGCGCGCCCAGGCGAGGGAGGCCCCGTCGAGCGCGACGATCTTCGCCATCGGCTACCCCCCGTCGTCCGCGACCCGGTCCTCGTCGGGCGCCGTGGCGTCGGCCAGCGCCGCGCTGAACCGAAGGCGGGCGAGCATGTGGAACACGGTCGAGTGCTCGCTGCCCCGGACCAAGAGTTCGACCGCGCGCCGGGCGCGCTCGAGCTGGTCGGCGTCGCCGATGAGAGCGACCGTCGACCCGTAGACGCTGACGGAACAACCCGAGAGCTCCTCGATCCGCTCGCGGGCCCGGCCCCGCGTGCCGATGACGCGGGCCCGGATCCTCCGCAGCGCCGCCTTCTCGCGCTTCCCCGTTTCGAACTTGATGTCGAGGACGGCGAGCATCGTCCCTTCGCGCGCGAGCCGGAAGGCCCGCGCGGGCGAGAAGCCCCGGCCGATCGCCAGCGCGATGTCGCGCGCCCGGAGCGCGGCATCGGGATCGGTGTCCGCCGATCGGATCTCGACTTCGCCGTCCTCCGCGCGGACGTCGATGTGGGCGCGGGTGCGCCGCGCGATCTCCTGTTTGGTGCGGCCGCCGGTGCCGATCAGGACGCCGACGCGATCCTCGGGGATCCTCGCGTAGAGCACCGGCATGTTCACGCCTCCGCCGAAGGAGGCGCGACGCGGGCGAAGAACTCCTCGGCCTTGACCTTTCGGCCCCGGCGCGTGAGGAACTCCGCGAGGTGGCCGACGTCCCGGCGGAGCAGTTCGCGGGCCTGCGGATGCTCCCGCGAGACCGCTTGCGCCACGTCGATCGTGACGATGCGGCCCCCCCAATGAAGAATGTTGTACGGCGACAGATCCCCGTGGACGAGGCCGCCGGGCTCCCACATCCGGCGGATCTCGGCGACGAGATCCTCGTAGAGCGCGTCCAGGTCGTCGACGACCGCGTCCTTGAGCCGAGGGGCCGCCCCGCCGGGATCCCCGATGTACTCCATGACGAGCACGTTGCGCGAGTAGCCGAGCGGCGCGGGGACCCGCACCCCCGCCTCCCGGAGCCGCGCGAGGATCGTGTGCTCGCGTCGGGTCCACGCGGGGATGAGCGTGCGCAAGTTCCGAATCGAGACCTCCCGCCGGAGCTCCTCGAGCGCATGCGGGGGGAACCGGCGGAACGTCGCGTTGCCGATCCGGTAGACCTTCACGGCGACGAACCCCTCTCCTTTCGTGGCGCGGAACACGCCCCCTTCCTTCCCGGTGGAGATCGGATGGTCGATCGACTCGAAGTAGCCGTGGGAGATCAGCCGGGAGACCGCGAGGAGCGTCGGATGGTCGAAGAACTCGTCGAGCAGCTTCCCCTGCATCGACTCCTTGCGGCGGTCCGCCGTGCGCTCGGGGCGCCTCGGATACAGGATCTCGTCGGGGCGGGGCATCGTGGCGGGCGACGAGCCGCACGGAGAGATAGGGTATCGGGAGGGCGGGGGAGGTGGACCCCCGCTGGTCACCCGAGGGCTACCTCCGGGATATGAATCGCCGGCCCCTGGCTCGGTCGATGCTCGTGACCCTCGCTCCCGCCGCCCCGGATCGACGAACGCCGGACCCCCCGTCGCGGACCGGCATATCCCCCGCGCCGTTCCGCGACGCCGCCCGGCTCGACCGGTCGCTCGACTACGACGGGGTCTTCGGCATCGTGCGCGCCGCGGTCCGACGGGTCCTCGGGATCGAGCGGCCCGGCTTGGGACTGGCGTTGAGCGACCTGCCCCCCGGGCTCGGAGCCTACTGGCAGGTCACCGGGAACGTCATCGTCCTGAACGAGGGGCTGGTCCGAACGATGCGGGCGCGCGCCGAGTCGCTGCGCGAGTTCAACTCGTTCGTCTACGTCATCCTCGCGCACGAGTACCTGCACTCGCTCGGTTATCTCGACGAGCGTTCCGTTCGCGGGGTCACGGCGCAGGTGACCCGAACGGCGTTCGGACCCGAACACCCCGCGACCCGGATGGCGGAGGGGGATCTTTGGCGGATGTATCCGTTCCTCGCCCAGGCCCCGGGAGGGAATGGCCAGCGCCTGCGGATCGTCCCGGGGTTCGACTCCGGTTCCACGGCGACCTACATTCGCTAGCCGGGGCCGTTCCCGGGGCACGGCGCACCGCCATATACCCCGGTACGGCTAGCGGAGCGGAGCGGAACGTGGTCGACTTGGGAAGCGCGATCGGGTGGATCTTGGTGCTGGCCGGGGTCGCCCTCTTCGGCTTCGAGTTGTTCCACCCGGGCGCGCTGTTGCTCATCCCGGGCTCGGTGCTCCTCGCGGCGGGCGTGCTCTACCTCTTCCTCCCGAACGTTCTGCTCGATTCCTGGCTCGGGGTCGTCATCATCGTCCTCGCCGCGATCGCGGCGGCGCTGCTGGAGATCCCGTTCTATCGTCACCTCTCCCCGGGCCACCCCCCCATGACCACGACGACCGGGACCCAGGTCGGGCGCGATGGGGTCGTCGTCGCGAAGGTCGTTCCGAATACGTTGAAAGGAAAGGTCCGGATCGGTTCGGAGATCTGGTCGGCCACCGCGGACGTGCCGATTGACGAGGGGACGCCGATCCGCGTCGTCGCGGGGGCGGGCGTCTCCCTGACCGTGGTCGCGCGCGACCCCGCGACCAAGTAGCCGGCGACGAGCTTAACCGACCCGGCCCCTTGCGCAGGGCCACATGGTCGACTCCGTCACCATCATCGAGATCGCGCTCCTCGGGGTCGTCGTCATCATCGTCCTGCTCCTCCTGCTCAACCGCGCGATCTATACGATCCAGCCGTACCAGCAAGGGATCGTGATCTACCTCGGGTCGTACAAGCGGACCCTCAATCCGGGGTTCAACACGGTCAGCCCGATCTCGAGCGTGATGAAGATCGACCTCCGGACCCAAGTGCTCGAGGTCCCGCGCCAAGAGGTCATCACCAAGGACAACTCCCCGACGAACGTCGACGCGATCATTTACATCAAGGTCGTCGACTCTCCCAAGGCGCTCTTCCAGGTCCAGGATTATCACGTCGCCACGGTCGCCCTCGCCCAGACGACGCTGCGGAGCGTCATCGGCGACATGGAGCTCGACGAGATCCTCTACAACCGCGAGCGGATCAACACCCGCCTCCGCGACATCCTCGACGAGGCGACCGACCGATGGGGCGTGCGCGTCGAGGCGGTCGAGATCAAGGAGGTCGATCCGGTCGGGCCGGTCAAGGCGGCGATGGAGGAGCAAACCTCCGCCGAGCGCCAGCGGCGCGCCGCCGTCCTGCGGGCGGACGGGGAGAAGCGCTCCGCGATCCTCGTCTCCGAGGGCCAGAAGCGCTCGCGGATCCTGCAGGCCGAAGGGGTCCGGCAATCGAAGATCCTCGAGGCCGAAGGGTCCCGGGTCGCCACGATCCTCGAGGCCCAGGGGGAGGCCCAACGGCTGCGGATCCTCGCGCTCGGATCCGGCCCGCTCGACGCGAAGGCGCTCACGGTC
>JAJZMW010000081.1:2695-9454 GCA_021848165.1 Thermoplasmata archaeon | reverse complement strand
CGGGATCGCCGACCTCGCCGTCGGTCACGAGGCGGGTCACCGCAACGAGGCCCTTACGCTCGCCCCCGCACCGGTGCGGACCTCGGCTTACGTGCGGAGGCGGGTAGACGACCGCAATGGAGATCGTCCTCGCCTCGAACTTCGACGACGCGCTCGTCCGCGAAACGAGCGACCTGCCGGTCTCGACGTTCTTCGGAAACTTTCCGATCGGACTGACCGGCGGCGGCCGACCCCCGCGGATCCTTCCGGCCGTCGACCCGGCGCGGTTTCGAGCTCACGTCGCCCAGGTCCACGCCACCGGGCGACGGTTCTATGCGACGGTCAACAGCAGCGACCTGGGTCTGCACGAGTACGAACCCGACTTCGAACGTCGGTTCCTCCGCTCCGTCGACGAATGGTTGGATCTGGGCGTCGACGGGTTCGTCATCGCCGTGCCGCTGCTCATCGAGCTGGTCCATCGGGCGCATCCGGAGGTCCCGATCTCGGTCTCCACGTTCGCGCGCATCCGCACGGTCACGCAGGCGGAGTACTTCGTTCGCCTCGGCGCCCGAACGATCGTTCTCGAGGAAGCGAACCGGGACTTTGCTCTCTTGCGCGCCCTGCGGAGGCGGGGCGCCGAGGTCGAGATCTTGGTCAACCAGACGTGCCTCCAGGGGTGCCCGTACCGCGGACACCACCTGAACACGAGCTCGCTCGCCTCCCAGCCCGGGGAATCGTGCCCGGCGATCGAATACCCGATCTTGCAGTGCGGCTGGGAGATGGCCCGGGACCCGCGACGGATCGTCTCCGGGATCTTCGTCCGACCCGAGGACCTGGCGGTCTACGAAGAGATCGGCATCGACCGCTTCAAGGTCTCGGGCCGCAACAAATCCACCGCCTGGCTCGTCCGGGCGGCGCGGGCGTACGCCGGGCGAAGCTACGCGGGGAACCTCGCCGACATCCTCAGCTTCGTCCAGCTCCGAGCCCCGGGTCGGTTCTTCGAGGGGGCACCGGAGCTCGCCGCCGACCCCGAAACGATGGCGTTGCGCCGGGGATTCGCCCCGCTCGGCGATCTGGCGATCGACAACTCGAAGTTCCCGGCCGGCTTCTTCCGGCGGATCGCGGCGACCGACTGCGAGCACACATCGTGCGAGGAGTGCGGCTACTGCCTCTCGGTCGCCCGGAAGGTCCTGACCGTGGGAGGCCGCCCTCTCGAAGAGTACACCCCTCCCGTGGGGCCGCCGAATCCGGCCGCCCTCCTCTCCCGGATCGCGTCCAGCCCCCCCGCGCCTTCGGACCGGTCGTAGGCGAGGGCGACGAGCGCCGGGACATCGTCCCGCGGCGGACGGGTAGAGTCGGTTTGACCGACGGTATAAGCCGCGCCCGGCCCCCACCCCACCCATGGAGCGGCAACGCGTGATCATCCTGGGAGCCGCCGGCCGAGACTTTCACAACTTCAACCGCCTCTATCGGGACCACGACGAGTTCGAAGTGGTGGCGTTCACGGCCGCCCAGATCCCGAACATCAGCGGCCGTCGGTATCCGCCGGAGCTCGCCGGTCGGCTCTATCCCGACGGGATCCCGATCGTGCCCGAGAGCGAGCTCTCGCAGCGGGTCCGCAACGAGCGGATCGACCGCGTCGACCTCGCCTACTCCGACCTCCCGTACGACGAGGTCATGCACAAAGCCTCGATCGCGCTGGCCGCGGGGGCGAGCTTCGTCCTCCCCGGGCCGGGCGCCACCGAGCTGGTCTCCCGCCGACCGGTCGTGAGCGTCTGCGCCGTTCGCACGGGGGCGGGGAAGAGCCCGCTGTCGCGCTACGTCGCGCACCACCTCCGCGCCCGCGGGCTGCGGGTCGCGGTCGTCCGCCACCCGATGCCGTACGGAGACCTCGCCCGGCAAGCGGTGCAGCGGTTCGCCACCCTGGACGATCTCGACCGGGCGGAATGCACGATCGAAGAACGGGAGGAGTACGAGCCTCACCTGCGCGTGGGCGGGGTCGTCTTCGCGGGCGTCGACTACGAGCGGATCCTCCGCGCCGCCGAGGCGGAGGCCGATGTGGTGCTCTGGGACGGAGGGAACAACGACCTGCCGTTCTTCCGTTCGAACCTCCAATTCGTCGTCGCGGATCCCCACCGCCCCGGCCACGAGCTCGGCTACTACCCCGGCGAGGCGAACTTCCGCCGGGCCGATGTCGTGGTGATCGGCAAGACGGACACCGCGCTGCCGGCGAACGTGGCCGCGATCCGCGCGAACTCGGCGCGCCTCAACCCCACCGCCCAGGTCGTCTACGGGGGCCTCGGCATTCAGGTCGCCGATCCCGAGCGACTCCGCGGCCACCGAACGATCGTGATCGAAGACGGACCGACCGTCACCCACGGCGGGATGGGCTACGGCGCCGCGACCATCGTGGCCCGCGCCCACGGGGCCGTGATCGTCGACGCGCGGAGGTTCGCGGTCGGGAGCCTGCCGGCGGTCTACGCGGCGTACCCGCATCTCGGTCCGATCCTTCCGGCGATGGGATACACCCCCGACCAGGTCGGCGAGCTCGAAGAGACGATCCGCCGGTCGGATGCGGAGTACGTCCTGGACGGGAGCCCGGTGGACCTCGGTCGGCTGATCCGCGTCCCGGTCCCCATCCTCAACGTGAGCTACTACTACGACGACCGCGACCACGACGTGGCCCGCGTCCTGGACGGCTTCGTGGAGCGGCTCGCCGCCGAGCCTTAGGAGGGCCGAGCGGCGCCGTTCCGAAGGAGCCGGCCCGTCGTGAGCCAGAGCAGGGCGCTCGCGCCGAGCGCGAAGGCGCCGCCGATCAATGTGTCGAGAACCCGGCTCGCGGCGAGGCTCCATCCGTTCGGATACGCGATCCCCAGGACCAGCAGGACGAACGGGGTCAGGAAGATCACGTAGACCGAAGGGCTCGCGGCGCGGGTCGCGAGCGTGAGACCGGAGAACGCGGCGATCAGACCCGCGAGCGCGGCCGGGACGACGACGGTCACCGAGAGCGCCGCTCCCGCGATCGCCCCGACGATCGTCCCGCTGACGCGGACGACGGCGCTCGAGACGGTCGCGAGGAAATGGATCTGGACCACCACCACGACCGTGAGCACCGTCCAGTAGTCCCGGGGCAACCCGATCCACTCTCCGACGCCGAACGCGAGGGCGGCGGCGACCCCGACCGCGAGGGCGGCCCGCGCGACCTCGTGCCGATCGATCGGATGGACGGCGAGGCCGGCGGCCGGCCCCCGGCTCGCGGTGGCCCACCTCCGTTGGAGCCGAACCCCCAGCTCGCTCCCCCCCAGCCCCCAGGCCCCCCCGATCACGACCACCAACGCCCGGACGAGGGCCCCCGCGACCGACGGGTCGGGGAGGCCGATCCCGATGGCGGCGAGCGCGCACGCGGTGAGCGCCACCGAACGTGCCCCGGGCAGCAGGTTCGCGAGCTGCAAGCCGCCGATCGCCACCGCGACCGCGACGAGCTGGAGCGGTCCGGCGAGGACGGCTAGGGTCCCGAGGGCGATTCCGAGCGCGTTGAGCGCGAGCGCCCAACGCGCATGGCGTCGGCGCGTCGCGACCTCCCCCACCCCTTCGCCGAGGAGGACGTTGAACGCGCCGAGAGCGGCGAGGACCCCGAAGCTGGTGTACGGGGTCGTCAGCGCGAGGACGATCGGGACCGAGATGACCGCCGCGGCCACCAGGCCCGCCGACCACTCCACCCGCCGGCGGTCGAACTCCACGAGGGGCGCGAAGAGGATCTTCGCGACCGACTCCGGTGCCGCCGGGGCGGGTCGGGGTCGTTCGATGTCCATCGTCGCCGTCGGAGCGCGCGCCCCGATAAGTCCGACGCGCCGCGGCCCGACGCACCGGCCCGGGGGCGGCGGCGAACGACGCGGCCTTATGCGACCCGGTGGTTCGCCCGATCGATGGCGCGGGGAACGCTGGTGGGGCTCTACGTGAAACCTCGCCGCGCGGGGGAGTTTGGCCTCCCGAAGCACGCCGTGGATCGGGCGGATCTTCTGCCGCAAGGCGTCCACGGGGACTTCAACAACTACCGGGAGGAGGAACTGCATGGGGACCTCGACTCGGCGGTCCTCGTGCTGCCGCGGGAGATCCTCGACGACCTCCGATCGGAGGGCTGGACGTTGCGCCCCGGAGACCTTGGCGAGAACATCGCGACCCGCGGGATCCCGTGGTCCGAGTTCCGCACCGGCCGCACGATCGAGGTCGGAGGCGCGCGCCTCGAGACGACCCGCGCGTGCACCCCCTGCCGCCGTCTTGCGATCCTCCCCTCCGTCGGCGAAGCCCGACTCGCCGCCTTCCTTCGAGCGACGGCCGCTCGCCGGGGATGGTATGCGAAGGTGATCGCGCCCGGCGCCGTCGCCGTGGGCGACGAGATCTCGATCGAGGGCTGACCCCCGGGGCCGGAGCCGCGGCCCGGCCGCCGGGGGATCGCGCCGGTCCGTCCCACAACCTTAGAGTACCCGCGCGAGGTCGGCGGCCCGGCGATGCTCGATTCCGTCCAACGCGCCGAGTGGGACCCGCTGCGCGAGGTCCTCATCCATCGACCGGGGATCGAGATGTTCTTCGGGCTGCTCGAGCCGTACACGTTCCTCTACGAAGGAGCGTTCAGCCTGAGCGGAGCGCTGCACGAGCATCGGGCGCTCGAGCAGGCCCTCACCGATGCCGGGATCCGGGTCCACCGCCTCGAGCGATGGGTGGTCCAATCGACGCCCGATCATCCCGAGCTCGTGGCGAAGGTCCGTGCGAAGGTCCTCCGGACGATCCGATACACCGGGCCTTCCGAGATGGTGCGCACGGCCCGGGCGAGCCTGCGACGGAACCTCGATCGCTTCGATGCGGAGACCCTGTTCAACGTCCTCTTCCTGCGCCCGACGATCCAGCTCGAGCGCCGCACGGGGGCGCGCGCCATGCTTCCGCGCATCCGGCTCGAGTCCCCCCTCGCCAACCTCTACTTCCTCCGGGACCAGCAAGCGCTCACGGCGGGGGGGTTCGTTTTCGGTCGGATGTCGAAGCCCCAGCGCCGGGACGAACCCCCCTTGACGAAGCTCGTGCTCCGCACGATGGGGGTCCGGGTCGCCGGAACGATCCGACCGCCCGGGACGTTCGAAGGAGGCGACTTCCTCCCGGCCGGGCCGTTCGCTCTGATCGGGCAGGGGGATCGGACGAATCGCAGCGGCGTCGAGCAGTTCCTGCGCCTGCCGATCGGGACCGACGAGATCGCCGTGGTCCACCAACCGCCGCACCCTCTGATCCCGGGCGACGTCGGCGATCCGATGGTGGACATGCACGTGGACACCTACGTCAATTTCGCGGGGGAGGAGGTCGCGGTCGGTTGCGTTCCGCTCCTGCGGGCCGCGCGCGTCGACGTCTACGGTCCGCGGGGACGGCGCGGCCGTCCCCGGGTCGGAACGTCGACGCTCTACGACTACCTGCGCTCGAAGCGCTTCCGCATCGTGCCGATCTCCATCCTCGAGCAGCTCAGCTACGCGTCGAACTTCTTGTGCCTCCGCGACCGTCGGATCCTCTCGTTCGACGTCGGTCGCATCGCCCCGAGGGTTCTCGGCGGACTCGCCGCCGCCGCCCGCGACGATCCCCGGCGCTACGGCGAGCTCCACCGCCAGGCCGTGCGCGATCGCGCGCGCCTCGCGGGCCGACGCCAGTTCTTCCCCGCCAAACCCGAGCTGGTCGACCTGGGAGTGAGGGTCCGGACCATCCGGCTCGAGCAGCTGACGAGCGGCTACGGCGCCGCACATTGCATGACGTGCCCGTTGCGACGGGACCCGGCCTAGGCCGCGCGCCGCACGTGGGTCCCCGCTTCGCCGCGCACGGCGCGGGCGAGCGACGGGATATCGGTCACGACGAATTCCTCGCCTCCGCCCCCCAGGAACTCCAGCCCGGCGGCGACCTTCGGCCCCATGCTGCCCCGCGGGAACTCCCCGGCGCGCTCGTGCCGCGCCAGTTCGTCCGCGTCGATCTTCCCGACCCATCGTTCCCAGCGCGTGCCGAAGCCGAGCGCGATCCCCGGGACATCGGTGACGATGACGAGCGTCCGGGCCCCGATCGTCCGCGCGAGGATCGCCGCCGTCCGGTCCTTGTCGATCACCGCGTCGATCCCTTCGAGTTCGCCGTTCGGCCGACGGACCACGGGCACGCCCCCGCCCCCGGCGGCGATCGGGATCCACTGCGACGCAAGACCGGCGTCGAAGAGCGCCCGCACCAGCTCCCCCTCGACCCAGCGGACCGGGCGGGGGGACGGCACGACCCGGCGCCACCCGCCTCGGGCGGCGTCGTGGATCATCGTCCAGCCGTTCTGCTTGCGGAGACGTCGGGCGGTCGTCTCATCGTAGAACGCCCCGATCGGCTTGCTCGGGTTCCGGAACTCGGGGTCGCGCGAGGAGACCTCGACCCGAGAGATCCAGGCGACGACATCGCGGGGGACCTTCGCGCGACGCAACGCGTTGCCGAGCTCCTGCGCGATGACGAGGCCGATCTGGCCCTCCGACTCGGCGTCGAGGGCGAAGAGCGGCCGGGGCGCCACCTCCCCGGCGGCGAGCTCGGTGGAGCGTAGCAGCGCCCCGACCTGCGGGCCGTTCCCGTGCGTCACGAGAAGCTCGACGCCCTCCGCGGCGAGCTCGGCGATCGGGGCGGCCGTGGTCCGCATCTGCCGGACCATCTCGGCCCAGCTCCCGGTCCCCCCCGCGCGCCCGAGCGCGTTCCCGCCGAGAGCCACGACCGTGCGCGCGGGCCGCCCCCCGC
>JAJZMW010000081.1:0-2685 GCA_021848165.1 Thermoplasmata archaeon | reverse complement strand
GGGCGTCGGGGCCCGTCGCGGGTGAGCTAGGCATTTGACGGGGAGCGGCTTCGCGGGCCG
Source organism: Thermoplasmata archaeon (assembly GCA_021848165.1). Classification (GTDB taxonomy): domain Archaea; phylum Thermoplasmatota; class Thermoplasmata; order Lutacidiplasmatales; family UBA184; genus Lutacidiplasma. Next base: position 2,625 of record JAJZMW010000081.1, on the reverse strand, counting down.
TGCCCGACCTACGGAGCTCGGAAGACGCCCTGCGCCAAACGCTTCGGACGATCGAACCCCACGCCGCCTTTGTCGAGGCGGTCGGGCAGACGGCGAGCGGAACCCAGTTGCGCATCGACCGTTCCGGGGCCGAGGTCGGTGTGGAGCCGATCCTCGACGGCGCCGCGATCCGGGCCTGGGCCGGCGACCACTGGGTCGAGGTCGCTTCGAGCGGATTCGAACGCGCCGCCTTGACCGCCGCCGCCGACTCCCTGATCTCGCAGCTCCGGCACGCCTCTTCCCACGCCCCTCCCCCGGGCGCATCGGCGACGGGAAGCCGGGACGCCGTGCATCCCCCGCGCCACTCGGTCGCGGAGATGTCGGTCGACGACCGGCTCGCCCTGGTCCGGCGCTGGCGAGAGACCGCGCTCGCGGTCGACGGGATCAAGGAGGCGAGCGGAGTCCTTTACTCTCAGATCGACGCGCGGCTCTACGTCAACACCGTCGGGGGACGCCGGTACCAGGAGGTCGAGCGGACCCTCGCCGCGATCGCCCCGGTGGCGATCGAGGCGGGGCGGGTCGAGTACGATGCTCTGCAGCGCGGAGGGGTCGGCGGCCAAGAGCTTCTGACGGCGGTCGACGACGAGGCGGTGCGCGCCTGCGCCGCCTCGGCGGTCGCCCTGCTGAAGTCGAAGGCCCCCCCCGCGGGGCCGATGACGGTCGTCCTCAATCCGAGCGTGACGGGGACGCTCGCGCACGAGTCGTTCGGACATGGGACGGAGGCCGACCAGTTCGTCCGCGACCGCTCGTATCTCAAGCCGATCCTGGGGAGCCGCGTGGGGCCCGATTTTCTCTCGATCGTCGACGACGGCTCGCTCCCCGGAGGGTGGGGGAGCATCTACTTCGACGACGAAGGGACCCCGAGCCGGCCGAACTATCTGATCCAGAACGGGCAGTTCGTGGGCGTCCTCCACGACCGGGTGAGCGCGTCGCTCCTCGGGGGCACCCCGACCGGGAACGCGCGCCGCTCGGACTTCCTGAGCCGGCAGTGGGTCCGGATGACGAACACCTACGTCCAGCCCGGGGATTGGACGCGCGAGGAGGTGATCGAGGAGGCCCGCGACGGCGTCCTTCTCGAGCGGTTCACCTCCGGGATCGAGGACCCGCTGGGAGGATTGATGCAGATCAAGGTCCGCAAAGGACGCCGGATCGAGCACGGACGGGAGACGGAGCTCTACTCGTCGATGGCGCTCTCGGGCCGGGTGCTCGACGTGCTCGGCTCCGTTCGCGCGATCAGCAAGGTCGATTCGCTCGTGATGGACACCGGGTTCTGCGGCAAGGGGCACGGCGACTACATCCCGGCCGGGTCCGGCGGAGCGTATCTCCTCACCCAAGCGGTCGTGGGGCCGGCATGACGACGACCTCTCCCGAGACGGCGCAGCGCGCCGCCTCCCGCCTGCGGTTGCCCGCCCCGTGGGAGCTCTTCGGCCAGCGGGTCCGTCGCTTCGAGGCGTACTTCGACGGGCGACATATCGAGACGGTCCGGGGCCCCCTGGTGCTCGAAGGGGTGGGCCTGCGGATCTTCCGTCCGAAAGGTGCGGAGCTGGCGGTCGGATTCCAAGCGACCAGCGACCTGAGCCCGGCGGGGCTCGAGCGCCTACGGCGCGAGGCCGAGGAACTGGCGGGGCACGCCGTCTTCCCCGCCCGCGCGGTCGAACTGCCCTCCCACGCGCCCCGGATCGCCCAGGGGCCGGAGGTCTGCTCCGTTCCCCTCTGGGACCGCCCCACGGAGGAGCTCGACGCCTACGTGCACGCCCTCCTCTCCTCGTTCGACGGGCTCGCCGATGTCGTTCCGAGCTTCGGATCGGTGAAAGCGACCCTGGTCGACACCTCGATCGCGAACTCCGAGGGCCTCTCCACCTCCTACGTGGCGACCGAGGGCGAGCTCGAGCTCGCCGTGAAGTCGTTCGGGGGACCGGAGGGGGCCCCGCCCGGGGAGTACTGGGTGACCCGGGAGATGCGCCAGCTCGACCGGAGCGTGGTGCCGGCGCTTTGCGCCGAATGGGCGCAGCGGGCGCGCGACGTGCGGCGCGCGAAGCTGCCGCCCTCCGGATCGTTGCCGGTCGGGCTCCCGCCGCCGCTGATCAACGAGATCCTGCCCGGCGCCCTCGCCCTCCGCTTCACCGGCGCCGGCCGCCTGACGCAGATCGCCGCGGAGGAGGGGACCGTCATCGCCTCCCCGACCGTGACGATTCTGCGCGACCCGACGGTCCCGTGGGCGACCCGCTCCGCGCCCGTGGACGACGAAGGAACCCCGGCCGCCCCCTCGGCGTTGATCGCCGATGGCGCGGTCGGCGAGCTCGCCTACGATGCGTTGCACGCCGCCTCGTTCGACCACCGCTCGAACGGGGCCGCGACCCGGCGCACCGCGCGGGGCCCGTCGCAATGGTACCGGTTCACCGAGCGCCCGGCCCCCTCGGTCGGGACGCTCTCCGTCCGCCCGGGAACGGCGGGGGCGACGGAGGAGCTCCTCGCCGACGTCGAGGACGGCGTGTGGGTCGACCAGCTCGGCTGGCCGGTCCCCGATCCGCGCTCCGGGGCGTTCGGAGGGGAGCTGCGCATCGGCTATCGCATCCGCCACGGGAA
>JAJZMW010000012.1 GCA_021848165.1 Thermoplasmata archaeon | reverse complement strand
TCGATTCCGTCGGCCGGAGGAGAGCGCCGAGGCGCCGGAGCGCGGGGAGGGGGAGTCTCCGAAGACCGGAAGGGCCCGGCCTTCCTTTGAACCCCCGAGGTGAAATCACCACAGGATTAGCAATCCTGCGCCTTACCGGGCTGGGCCATCCCCGCTCGGCCGGGGCAGGACCCCCCCCGCATAAGTCTTCGCGCATCCGCGCCGACGCTCGCCCCGCCCCGGGTGACGGTTATGTAAGGCGCGGTCGGTGGCCGATCGAGCGGACGATGCGGGTCGCCAAAGCGGGCGTCGTGGGCGCCGGGACGATGGGCGCGGCGATCGCGGAGCTCCTCGCGTTCAACGGCATCGAGGTCGTCCTCAAGGACGTCGATGCGAAACTGGTCGAGCGGGGCCTCGCCCGCGTGCGGTCGATCGTCGACGAGCTCGTCGCCTTTCACGCCGCGCGGGCCGACCGAGAGATCGAGCGGATCCAGGGCCTCGGGGTCGCGCTCTCGAACGAGCAGGTCGCGACGCTGCGGACGCGGCTCGCGCCCAAGGTCTCCCGAGCGCGCGGGGACGAGATCGTGGCCCGGGTCCACGGGACCACCGACTACGCCGCCTTCGCGGAGGTCGACCTCGTGATCGAGGCGGTCTTCGAGCGCTCCGAGGTCAAGCGACCGGTGCTGGAAGCCCTGGACGCGGTCGTCCCCGAGTACGCGGTGATCGGGTCGAACACCTCCTCCCTATCGATCACCCGGCTCGCCCGGGGCCTCCGTCACGTGCGCGAGACCCTCGTGACCCACTTCTTCAACCCTCCCTCCACGCTCCCCCTCGTCGAGATCGCGGGGGGCGTCGACACCCGCGAAGAGCTCGTCGACGAGGTCGTCGACCTCTTCCAGGGGATGCGCAACCATCGCTTTCCGCTGGTTCCGATCCGCGTCCGAGAGTCGCCGGCGTTCGTCGTGAACCGGCTGCTGATCCCGGTCCTCAACGAAGCGTGCTTCGCCCTCGAAGAGCAGCTCGCGAGCGCGCGCGACATCGATCTCGCCATGAAGAGCGGGGCGGGGATGCCGATGGGCCCGTTCGAGCTCGGCGACATGATCGGACTCGATGTGGCGCTCGAGGTCGCCCAGACCCTCTACCGCGAGACCGGCGATCCCAAGTACCGCCCGGCGCTCCGGCTGCGCCGCCTCGTTGACGCAGGGCACCTCGGTCGCAAGACCGGCCGTGGGTTCTTCGACTACCCGGACTGACCGGACGGGGGTCGCATAGCGTTAAGTCGCGCTCGCCCGCTCCCCCGCCGATGAAGTTCCCGTCGCAGGCGTGGGCCGACGCCCTACGGAGCGCTCTCAACGCGAACGCGGAGTACGCCAAGGCGGCCGAGATGTGGGAAGGGGATATCCTCTTGCGCGTCGGCGGGGCGACGCCGCCCGCGCCGGGCGTGGCCCTGACCCTCGCTCACGGCACGTGCCAGGCCGCGACCTATCACGAGGACGCCTCGGCGGTCGCGAGCGAGTACGTCTTCGAGGGCAGCGCCGAGACATGGTCGAAGCTCATCCACCGCCAGCTCGACCCGGTCGGCGCGATCATGAGCGGCACGATCCGGGTGAAGGGGAACCTCGCGAAGCTCCTGCGATTCACGCGCGCGGCGAAGGAGCTCGTCGAGACCGCGGGGTCGATCCCCGTCGATCCGTAGCGGACGCGGAGGTCACGGCGCCGCGGCCGCCGACGGCGGAGGCGCGGTGCGGATCGGGGGCGGGAGCGGGCGCGGGGGCGCCGGAAGGAGCGCGCCCTTGAGGAACCCCAGGATCCGGTCCCACGCCGACTCGGCGGCGCCGAGATCGTAGGCGCCGAGGTCCCGCGAGAGGAAGTCGTGGCGCATCCCGGGGAACTCGACGATCTCGATCGGGGATTGGAGCGAGGATCGCACCGCCTCGAATTGGGCCACGGCCTTGCGGGAGAGCGCGTCGGCCCCCGCGTGGGCCACGAAGAGCGGCGCGTTGACCAGCCCCGGGAACGTGGCCGGGTGCACCGGGACCGGATAGGCGAGCGCCACGGCCGCGAGCCGCACATCCTGCGCCGCCACCCCGAGGGCAAGGCTCGCTCCGTAGGAGGTGCCGAAGACGGCGGACCGGGCCGGGTCGACCATCTCGCGCGACCGAAGATACGCGAGCCCGTCCCGGTACAGCCGGACGAGCCGGGCCACGGGGGGCGCCTCCAGGCTCACTCCGCCGCGGAACCGCGCCGACGATCGGAGGGCGAAGTGCTGACGCATCCCGATCCCATCGACCTTGGCGACGTCGGGCAGGAGGACCTCCATCCCCTCCTTCGCGAACCGGATCGCCGCGTCCAAGAGCGTGGTGGTCAGGCCGTAGGTATCCGGCGCGATGAGGACGACCGGATGGCGCACGGGTTTGGTCGGGACGAGCTGGATCGCCGTCGCGCGACCCGACGGGGTCTGCTCGGTCTCGTACCAGATCCTCTCGCTCCGGTAGGGCGACAACGGGGCGCCCGGCTTCTTCTCCGAGCGGAGCCAGGTCTTGTTGAGGAAATCGATCACGCAGAGCTTGTAGCGCTCCTTCTCGAGGACGATGACCGCTTGGCGGGTCCCGCAGATGTCGCAGACGCCGATGACCCCGCTGCCGAACTCAGCGCCGGTCCCTGCGAGCAGCTTGTCGTCGTCGCGCATCCGGTCTCCGAGCGTCCGGCCGAACGAGCCGCGCGCGCTTCATAATCTTTCCTCGGGCCGTCGGTCGCAACGCGAACCTCCCTCGCTCCCGAAGGCCGACGACCGGAACGCCCGAGGCGAGGGCGCGCCGCTCCAGGTCTCGGTCCGCGGTCGCGAGGGTGACGCCGGCGCGTCGCGCCGCCGCGAGGATCGCCGCATCTCCCCGGCCCGGGCTCGGAAGGAGCTCGGCGCGGGCCGCCAGGCAAAGGGCGCCGGCCGCCGCGGGTCGCCCCTGCGCGTCGAGGACCCGCAGTTCCCGCAGCACTTCGCGCGGGGCGAGAAGGGTGGCGCCCGGCACCAGCGCGATGATCTCCTCGAGGCGGACCCGCCCCTGCGCGCCGAGGAGCCAGAGGTTCGTGTCGACGAGCACGCCCGCCGGACCCCGGTTACGGTTTGCGGAGGACGATCCCGAGCGCGTCGCGGTCGTATTCTTCGCCCCCTCCCCCGCGTCGTTGGCGGAGGACGTAGCGCTGCGCCTTCTGGTTCGCGGTCTTCGGGATCTCGTCGATGAACTCGATGTACCTCGGGACCATGAAGAACGGAAGGTGCTCCGCCGCGAATTCGAAGAGCTCCCGGGCCGAGACCGTCGGACCGGGACGGCGTTGGACGTACGCCTTCACGTCCTCCTCCCCGAGCGGGCTCGGCACGCCGACGACGACGGACTCGAAGACCGCGGGGTGGCGATTCAGCACGACCTCGACGTCGTACGGCGCGAGGTTCTCCCCCCGGCGGCGGATCACGTCCTTCTTCCGGTCGACGAAGTAGTAGTACCCGTCCGCGTCGCGGGTCACGTAGTCGCCCGTGTGGAACCAGAGATTGCGCCACGCCTCCACGGTCTGCTCGGGCTTGTTGAGGTACCCCGAGAACATCGCGTACGGGGCCCGGGGGCGGACGACCAGCTCGCCGCGCTCCCCGGGGGGGACCGGGCGGTCGTGGTCGTCGACGACGTCCGCTTCGACGAAGCCGAGCGGGGTCCCGACCGATCCGACGCGCACGGCGTTCGGGGGATTCATCAACGTCGTGCAGCCGCACTCCGTCATGCCGTAGAGCTCGAGGATCGAGAGTCCGAAGCGTCGCTCGAACGCCGGCCAGATCTCGCGGGTCGCTCCGGCGGTGAGCGCGGTCCGGACCCGATGCGTCCGATCGGTGGGCTTCTCGGGTTGCTTGAAGAGGACGTTGATCATCGAGATGAGCAAGCTGACGTGCGTCGCGCCGAACCGCGCGGCCGATTCCCAGTAGGTCGAGGCATGGAACCGCTCGTCGAACGCGGCGGGGAGATCGTTGAGGAACGCCGTCAGGGCCGTCATCTCCTGCGCGTTGCAATGGAACAGCGGGAGCGCAGAGAAGAGGACGCTCTCGGGGGTGAGGCGGCTCCGCCGCCCGATCTCGCGCGGCGTTCGCAGGCACTTCTCGTGCGGGATGATCGCCCCCTTCGGGGGCCCCGTCGTTCCGCTCGTGTACATGATCGAGGCGGCGTCCCAGCGCTCACGAGGCACTCTCTCGGGGCTCGGCGCGGATCGTTCGAGCTCCGCGAAGGGATGGGTCCGGCGGGGGAGCTCCGCGCCCGCCCCGTCCCCTTCGGTGACCCAGACCTCGGGGATCGACAGTTGGTCCCGGACGGCGGCGAACGCCGGCCAGAGTCGAGGGTCGATGACGATCCCCTTCGGGGCGGCGTCGGCGAGCTCGTAGCGGAGGATCTCCCCCTTGAGGGCGGTGTTGATCGGGACCATCACCGCGCCGCGGCGGGCGAGCCCGAACCAGGTGGTGAGGAACTCCGGGGCGTTGTAGAGCATCACCGCGACCCGATCGTCGGAGCCGATGCCCGCGCTCGCGAGACCCCCGGCGACCCGCGCGGACTCGGCGGCGACCTGCTCGAATGTCAGGGCACGTCGCGCGAAGAGGAACGCCGGTCGCGCGCCGTTGCGGCGGCCCTTCTCCTCGACGAGCTCGGCGAGCGTCGCATACTCCTCGCCGTCCGTGAGCATGGCGCGCGGGAGCCCCCTGCTCCGATATAGCGGCTCGCCCGGGCGCCCGAAACCCAAAGTATCCCGCCGGGTTCGCCCGCCGTGGTCCGACGCACCGAGCCGTTCCGACCGGGCCGGCCGATCGTCGCCGAGCTGTCGAGCGGCGCGATGGTCGTGCCCCCGTCGCGCGACCGCGTCCTGCTCTTGCACGAGATCGAGGAGGATCGGTGGACGCTGCCGAAGGGTCACGTCGAGCCGGGAGAGAGCCTCGAAACGGCCGCGCTCCGCGAGGTCGCGGAGGAGACCGGCCTTCCCCCCGTCCGTCTCGCGGGCGAGGCGATCGAGGTCGCGTATCGATTCTTCGATCCCCGTCGGGGATGCAACGTGCACAAGACGGTCGTGTATTTCGTGGGCGTCGCACCGATCGCCCCGCTGCGCCTCGAGCGGATCTTCGACCGAGGGGAGTGGCTCCCCTTCGCGGAGGCGCTGGGCCGGGTGCGCTACGATCGGGATCGGGACGTCCTGGCGGCGGGTCGCCGCCTCCTCGAGGGCCCCGCCGAGCGCTAGGGGATCCGGAAGCGCGCGCGGCCCGCGAGCGCGATCGACTCCGGGTAGCCGGCGTCGGCGTGGCGCGCGACCCCGATGCCCGGATCGCCGTGCAGCACACGTCCGAGGCGCCGATTGGCGTCGCCGCTCCCGTCGGCGACGATGACGAGGCCGGCGTGGATCGAGTTGCCGATCCCGACCCCGCCGCCGTGGTGGACCGAGACCCACGTCGCCCCGTTGGCCACGTTCAGGAGCGCGTTGAGGATCGGCCAATCGGCGATCGCGTCCGATCCGTCGCGCATCGCCTCGGTCTCCCGATACGGGCTCGCGACGCTCCCGGTGTCGTGGTGATCGCGACCGATCGCGATCGGTGCGGAGACGCCTCCCGAGCCGACCAGATCGTTCACGAGGTGGCCGAACCGCTCTCGATCTCCGTAGCCCATGTAGCAAATGCGCGCCGGCAGGCCCTGGAACTGCACGCGCTCGTGCGCCAGGCGGATCCACCGGACCAGCGGGGTCCGGTCGGCGAACTCCCGCAGGATCATCCGATCGATCGCGCGGATGTCCTCCGCTTCCCCGCTCAGCGCGACCCAGCGGAACGGCCCGCTGCCGACCGCGAACAACGGACGGATGTAGCGAGGAACGTAGCCGGGGATGTCGAAGGCCCGATCGACGCCCGCCGCGCGCGCCTGCGTGCGGAAGTTGTTCCCGTAGTCGAAGCTCTTCGCCCCGCGGTGGTGGAGCTCGAGGATGGCGCGGGCCTCCGTGGCGATCGACGCGCGGACCCGCGCGAGGTAGCTCGCCCGGTCCCGGTCCCGGAGCTCGGCGGCGGTCTCGACCGTGAGCCCTTGCGGGAGATAACCGAAGACCGGATCGTGGGCCGCCGTCTGGTCGCTCACGATGTCCGGGGTGACCCCACGGCGCACCAGCTCCGGGTAGACGTCGGCCGCGTTCGCGCAGAGGCCGATGCTGGCGGGGCGTCGGGCCCCGACCGCCTCCTGGACGGCCCGCAGCGCGGAGTCGAGGTCGGGGGCCTCGCGTTCGAGGTACCCTTTGGCGAGGCGCCGTTGGAGGGCCCGCGGATCGACGTCGACCACGAGCGCGACGCCCCCCAGCATCGTGGTCGCGAGCGGTTGCGCTCCGCCCATCTCGCCGAGGCCCGACGTGAGGAACCAACGACCGGCGAGGTCCGCCGCGCCGAACTCGATGCGCGCGAGCGACGCGAGGGTCTCGTAGGTACCTTGGAGGATCCCTTGGGTCCCGATGTAGATCCAACTGCCGGCGGTCATCTGGCCGAACATCGTCAGGCCCCGCGCCTCGAGGTCCCAAAAAATCTCGTCCGTCGCCCAGTGGGGGACCAGGAGGGCGTTCGCGATCAGGACGCGCGGCGCTTCGGCGTGCGTCGGGAAGATGCCCACCGGCTTCCCGGACTGGATCAGGAGGGTCTCTTCGGGGCCGAGGGAGCGGAGCGCCGCCACGATCCGATCGAACGACTCCCAGTTCCGCGCGGCCTTCCCCCGACCGCCGTAGACGATCAGGTGGTCGGGGTCGCGCGCGACCTCGGGATCGAGGTTGTTCATCAAGAGGCGAAGGGCGGCCTCCTGGGGCCATCCTCGGCACGTGAGCGTCGTGCCGCGCGGCGCCCGTACCGGTCGCGGCCCCGCCGGGCTCATGAGCGCGGCCATGTCGGCGGTCGTAAGAAGGTACGCGACCCGGGGCGGGAGCGCGCCGACGGCACTCCATCCTTATGTTGCCGCTCCCGCATGCCACCGCGGTGCCGCCGTAGCTCAGTCGGTAGAGCGGCTGATTTGTAATCAGCAGGTCGGGAGTTCGATCCTCTCCGGCGGCTTCGAGGTACGCACGCATGTCCGAGCCGGACCCCGGGCCGAAGGCGCTCTCCCCGACCGAGGCTCCGACGGTGGCGGTCCTGACGATCGGCGATGAGGTCCTGCAAGGGGATGTGCTCAACACGAACGCGCACTGGCTGTTCCGCCAGTGCCGCGCCCGGGGGGCCGCGGTCGTCCACGAGGCCACGGTCCGCGACCGGGAGGGGGAGATCGGGGCCGAGCTGCGCCACGCGCTCGGGTACGCCCCGCGGTTGATCCTCCTCTGCGGGGGTCTCGGACCGACCGACGACGATCGCACCGCGGCGGCGGTCGCGCAGGCGCTCGGGCTCCCGCTGGAGCTGGATCCTCCGGCCCGAGAGATGGTCGCCTCGTTCTACGCGCGCATGCATCAGCGAGGGCTCGTGCCGAACGCCGACCTCACCGCTCCCCGCGAAAAGATGGCGCGTCTCCCCCGAGGGTCGGTCGCGTTGGAGAACCGCCTCGGAGCGGCCCCCGGGGTCTGGATCTCTCGGCCGGCGGTCGAGATCGTTCTCCTTCCCGGGGTGCCGGAGGAGATGAAGGACATCGTCGAGCACTCGCTCGCGCTCCCCCTGACGCGCTGGCTGGGACCCGGGGGGTTCGACGAGGTCGAGCGGTTCGCGGCGACGACGGACGAGTCGGTGCTCGCGCCGATCGTGGGCGACGTGGCCCGGGAGCATCCGGACGTGTACGTCAAGTCGCGGGCGAGCGCGTTCGGCTCGGCGGCCGCGTTCCGCATCACCCTCTCCTCGCGCGCCGCGTCGCTCGCGGAGGCCCGCGAACGGGTCGCGCGCGCCAGCGCCGCCCTCGAGCGCGAGCTGGCGCGGCGCGGGATCGCGCTCGTCGGTCCGCTGCCGACCTAGCGGCCCCGTTGGGCCCCGCGCCGCGGGGCGCCACGATCGCGCGGGGTTCGCCGGATCCAGGTCCCGGCGATCACCCACGGAGGCTCCGGACCGGTCGGATCGATCGCGTCCGAGCGGTAGCGCTCGACGGCCGCCTCGTCGACCTGAACCCCGAGCCCGGGTCGCGCGGGGATCTCGAACCCGCCGTCCTCGATGGCGTAGCCGCGGACCAGCGAGCGCTTCCAGGCCGGCCAACTCGCTTCGAAGCTCTCCTGGAGGAAGAACGTCGGCAGGACCGCGTCCATCTGCAGCGTCGCCGCCGTCTGGACCGGTCCGAAGGCGTTGTGGTACGCGACCGGCGCCCCGAACGCTGTCGCCACCCCGAGGATCTCCCGACCGTAGGTGAAGCCGCCCGAGTTCGTGATGTCCGGCTGAAGGATGTCGACCAGCCCCCGTTCGAGGAAGCTTCGGAAGTCCGCGGCGGTGAGCAGACGCTCGCCGAGCGCCACGGGGGTGTGCACGCGGCGGCGGAACTCGGCGAGCGCATCGCACAGCTCGGGAAGGACGGGCTCCTCCATGAACCGAGGGTGGAACTCGTCCAGCGCTCGTCCGGCGCGCACGGCCGCCTCCGGGAGGAACCGACCGTGGTACTCGATCAGAAGGTCGACGGTCGGCCCGACCGCCTCCCGGACCGCCCGTACTCGGGCGACCGCCCGGTCGAGGCCCTCGGGCGAGAGCGTCCGATACGCGTCGCCGAACGGGTCGAACTTGAGCGCGCGGAAGCCGGAGCGCACCATCGCCCTCGCCTTGCGGCCGAACTCCTCGGGCTCGATGCAGTCGGAATACCATCCGTTCGAGTAGGCGCGCACATTGCGACGGACCCGGCCCCCGAGGAGCTCGTAGATCGGGGCCCCTAGCTCGCGGCCGACCAGATCGAAGCAGGCGATGTCCACCGCGCTCAGCGCGCTGGTCGCTTCCATCGAGCGGGAGCGGTAGAACGAGTACCGCTCGAACTCCCGCAGGCTCGCCGCGTGATCGTGAAGGTCCTGCCCTTCGTAGAATCGGGCGACCTCGGGGACGCTCTCCCGCACGGGATGCGTCATGAGGGTCGTCGGGGCCTCGCCCCAGCCGACCGCGCCGTCCTGCGTCGTCACCTTCACCAAGATCACCGTCGAGCTCCAGGGGGAGGAGCTTTCGCCCGCGGGGGCGGCCACCTCGATCGCTTCGACGTGCTGAATCCGTGACATGATCGGTCGCACGACGACAACGAGGCGGGCTATAGAGGATTGCCGGTCGCGGCGCTAGAACGCGTTCACGACGAACCCGACGAGGAACCCGGTGAGCACGCCGAAGTAGACGAGGCGCATGCGGTAGTAGCTGAGCGACCGCGGGCCCTCGGTGCGGAGCGCGACCTTGAGCATCGGCAGGAGGCTGTAGAGGATCGCCCCGATTGCGAGCGCATCGAAGAGGAGGGCGAGCGTTGCGTTCGTGTAGAAATAGCCGATCGCCCCGCCGACGATCGTCGGGACCCCGCCGAGGAGGAAGAGCGCGGCGATCACCCCCCAATTGCGGATCGTCTGCCCGAAGTGCGGCGAAACGATGGGGAACCCCTCCGTAAAGTTCTGCAGGAAGAATCCGAGGAAGGTGACCGTCAACAATCCGAGCGAGCCCGAGCTCCAGTTCGCTCCGAAAAAGAGCCCCTCGGTCAGGTTCTGAAGACCGATCGCGAGCGCGATGATCGCCGCGAGCCGCGCCGGATTGGCGACGCCGCTCGATGCCGGCGCGGGGGCGCCCCCCTCGGGCTCGGGCGCGGGCGGCCGCTGATCGATCCAGTAGAGCGCGGCGAAGATCGCGGTGACGCTCGCCCCGAAGAGGAGGTCC